>CAZWGY010000404.1:0-4551 GCA_964633575.1 uncultured Desulfobacteraceae bacterium | reverse complement strand
GGAGACCACGACAATGGCGCAACGGGTCTTGAGGCGGACCAGGAGGGATTCGATCCCGGAACAGGGGAAGACCCAGCGCGATCATGAACAGAAACACCAGCGACGTCATGACCGCGCTGGCGGCCGCGCAAAACAAAAAGACGGTTTTTGCGACGGCGTCCCCGGATACGGTCATTTTACCGGAATGAACCCTTTATCGGCGACGATTTCCTGGCCTTCGGGGCTGAAGAGGTAGTCGATGAAAACCTTGACGAGCCTAAGGCCCGCCGTTGGCATTATGAATGATCATCTCCGGACCCCCTCGCACAGGCCGCTGAAAACCCGTCGCAATGTTTTTTGATCAATAAACGAAACAGGGTCGGCCGGGTTTATGGTCGGCAGGCCCCGGGTCAGGGCGTCCACCAGGCGCTCCCCGGTCTCCGCTGCGCGGGCGGCCTTGCGGTCGCCCCGCTTGAGGGCATTGAGTTGCTTGTCGAATCTGGGATACAGGTGGATGGACCGAAACATGGTCCCGCCTCCTTTTTCAGGCCGCCTTTTTGATTGCCGAAGTATGCACAATCCCCTCACCTTCGCATAAACGGATGCTTTTTCAATGTGTACAACGCCTTCGGCAACCGGATGGACACTATCTCCATGGATTTTCAATAAGTAAAGATCGTTGCTGGTTGTGCTGGTTGATCTTCGCCCTCTGCATCACCTCCGCCAGGGCCTGGGGAATTGCATCGATCAATTCCAAAACCTGCGTTTCGGGCGTCAAATCCACAAAACAACCGGCGCCGCGATTTGCCCTTGCGGCCAGAATCGCCGCTTCCACGGGCGGAAAACCGGCGGCGCACAGGGCGCTCAACATTCCGGTCAGGGTGTCGCCCGTGCCGCCGATGGCTTCCATGGCTTCGAAAGACGGCTGGTCGATGGTTGCGAGGATTTGTTTTTCGTCCGCGACATGGTCGGCTTTGCCCTTCACCAGAAGGCAGGCGGCGGCGTTCCGATGCCGGCGGGCGAGGCGGATCAAATCCGGCACATTGTTGTTTTGATGGAGAATAAAGCCCCGGGTGTAAAACGGATGGGGCGCCATTTCATCGGCAAGAAACGACAGTTCCCCGACGTCCGGGGTGAAGACGTCGTATCGGCCGGCCTGTCCGCTCATCTTGGCGGCGTACATGAACCCCGCGTCGGCGATCAGGATCGGCCGTTTCTTCATGGCGTCAACCGCGAAAAGGACCTTGTTGTGCCAGTCCACGTCAGGTTGAAGATAATGGAAGGTCAGCACGTCGGCATCGATTTCGGGAAGCCGTTTTTCCAGAAATTCATAGAGCCGGCGGCTGCCGTCCCCCCTGCCGATGTCGCCCGCCAGAAACCCGCGGACCTCCGGCCCGCCAAGGACTTGGGCCGCCGCGACCGCGGCGGCCAGAAGGGCGGGCGTCCCCCGGTTGACGGGAACCTCCCGGTCGTCGATGCGCAGGCGGCCGTTTGCCAGGCGAACCGGTCCCCAGGTCAGCGGAAAGGTTTCGTCCGGAACCGTGCCGATGACGCTCAGCATGTCCGGCACAGCTCCTGATATGCCAGCTCCAGGGCGTAGCCGCACAGGGTATGGCCCAGATCCCGGGGCCGGGGGGCTTCCGTCAGGGTCTTGCCCACCATCTCCCGGGCCAGGTACGGCACATCCGGGCATCCGCCGCCGGACACATTGACGATCATTTGATCCGCCTTTCGAATGGTGATTTTCATGTTGGCGGCCCGCACCATCAGATACCCGTCGAATTCCTTTGTATGAAACAGGTTGACGGGTTCCAGCAGAGGGGCCGTAACCGGCACGACCTGGAGCCATAAAATATCCGCGTTCCGGAGTTCCCGCAGGATGTCGAGTTCTTCCATCAGCGGAAATTCGATGACCAGATCGCAGCCGGTTTGGATTTCCGGCGGCGGCCCCATCACCCGGACGGGCCGGCCGGTTTTTTTCAGGACGTTTTCAGCCTGGATCACGTCGCTGGTGTTCTCGAACACCAGGATGCCGCGGCCCACCGACGACGGGCGGTCGTTGCCATTGTCCGCCCGGGGTTTCTTTTTCAGGAAGTCAAACAATCGTTACCCCTTTGAGATGGCGATCCGATACCCGTCGCCGTCGGGAGATACATCCGTCACCCGGCAGCCCTGGCTTTCGGCGGCCCGTTCCACATTTTCCCTGGAAGTGTCGGTATCCACCAGGACGACGATGTCGTTGTCCTGGCCGGATTTGATTTCATTCAGAGTCATGATCACCGGTTGAGGGCAGGAAAGCCCCTTTGCATCAACGGTTGCTGCCATTTGTCGCCTCCTTTTCACGCGGCTTTTTTTCTCATGGTAAACCCGATAAAACTGCATGCCAGAAGCCCGATCACCACGGCCGCAATGCCGTGGGGGCCCACGCCGTTGGGCGAGCTGGCCAGACCGAAATTATGGGAAAAGCCCGCGCCCACGATCATGCCCAGAACAAATACGGCCGCGTCTCCATCCCCTTCTCCGGAAAGGAAAAGCTGCCGTCCGGGACATCCGCCCGCCAGCGCAAAAGCCAGACCGGCCAGCGCCATGCCGGCGAAGTTCCAGACGTGCAGGGTGTGGGCCACCGGCTGGCCGGCGAATCCCGCCTTGAACTGCCCCAGTATCAGGTTGGTTGCAAAAGCAACAACAATCAGGCTGACGAAGCCGGACAGCAGATGGGTGTGACCGAAGAGCACGGTGTCGCGGATCGCGCCCATGGTGCAGAACCGGCTGCGCTGGGCCAAAAAGCCGATGCCGACCCCCACCGCCAGGGCGATGCCGAGAGAAGCGTGCATGGCGCCGGGGCCTTTGACGCTGTAAAACAACACGTCGTTTTTAGGCTGGCCTTCCACCTGGGGAAAAACGAGCATCAGCGCGAGAAACCCCAGCATGATCAGCGGCAGCATCCAGCCAACGGCCGCGTGGGTTGACTGGGTCCGGCCCAGATTGTATCCGTTTTTTAAAAACAGCGTGCCGATCCAGATGCCGCAGGTTAGCCCCAGGAGGCCAAGAATGGCGTTCCCGTCCCCGCCGGCCAGCCGCAGGGCCGCCCGCCACGGACACCCCAGGAAAACCAGGGCCCCGATCATGGCGAACGCCCCCAGCACGAAGCGGACAATGGGCGCGGAACCGACCCGGGGCCGATACTCCTTGAACAGATAGGCGGCGATCAGGGATCCGAGAACGAACCCGATGATTTCAGGGCGGATGTATTGCACCACCGCCGCCCGGTGCAGGCCGACCGCGCCGGCGATGTCCCGCTCGAAGCAGGCGACGCAGATGCCCATGTTTCCCGGATTGCCCAGTTTTTGAAGAATGGGCGCCAGGACGCCGATCACGGCGCCGACCCCGATGATCCCCCACCGGGTCGCCAGCGGATTTTTTTTACCCATGAACCGTTCCTCCTTTTCTATCGATACAAAGTAAATGATGAGACAACCACTCCATCACCGAAAAACATACCGGATCACCCGCATCAGCCCCCCGCGCAAACGGGATTGCCGTTGGCCGATAAACCCGCGATCAGCCCGGTCCATCAATTCAGGACGCTTTTCCAGGATCAATCGGGTCGCCAGCTCGGCCGCTTCAGCCGTCAACTCGGCGCAATGTTGAAAATGGGCCTTGGGATCGTGTTTGACCTTTTTGGTCAGCACCCGGCAACAGGTGGAGCCGTTGGACGCTTTGAACGCATCGTGCAATTGCCGGGCGCTGTCCCGCATCTCCTTGCGGTGACGGTACGGATGTTTTTGACCCAGAAACAGCCCGGAGGCGATAACCGCGCCGCTCAACGCCCCGCAGAGGCACCCGCTTTCGCCAAGGCCGATGCAATGGGGGGCCGAAATGGCAATGGCCTGGTCGTCGGTCAGGCCGCCGCCAAGTCCTTTATTAAGGGCCGTCACCACCGCTTCGGTGCAGAGCATTTCCCGGGTCAGATAAAGATTTCGGGCCTTTTCCCGGATTTGTTCGATGAGGGCCTGGGTTTCCGGTGGCGGGTCTTTTGGCCGGTTTGAGATCAAAGGTTTCATGAAAGCGCTTGATGGGGACTCAGTTTCCATAAGCCCCCGCCAACAGCGCCGCGCCCAGCGCGCCCACCAACTGAGGATCTTCCGGAACCAGGACGTCGCGAGCCAATTTATCTTCGAGCATCCGTTTCATGCACGGGTTTTTCGCCACGCCCCCGGTAAACACGATGTCCCCGTCCGGGGACACCCGGTTGATCATGCCGGCGGCCCGGCGGATGACGCTTAAATGGAGTCCCCGGGCGATCTCCCGCCGGTCCCGGCCCTTGGCGATCAGGGAAGTGACTTCGGATTCGGCGAAGACCGTACACATGCTGGAAATCTGGATATCCTGATCGGCGGCAAGGGCTTCCCGGCCGAAGGCGTCTATGGCGAAGCCCAGGTTTTTGGCCATGATCTCCAGGAATTTCCCGGTGCCGGCCGCGCACCGGTCGTTCATCTCGAACTTTTTCACCTTGCCGGTGTCGAACAGGGCGATGGCCTTGCTGTCCTGGCCGCCGATGTCCAGCACGGC
>CAZWGY010000403.1:0-4566 GCA_964633575.1 uncultured Desulfobacteraceae bacterium | reverse complement strand
ATTTTTCGCGCGCCTTGATCTCGACCAAACTTTCCGATTTCTGGATGGACACTAGCGGGTGGTGATGTCCCGGAACACCTCGTCGAGTCGCCCTTTCTCCACGAAGATGGAGGTGGGCTGGAGCTGGTGTTCCGCCAGAGCGGCGATGACGGGGTGGATAATGGGCTCGCCGGGATGCTCGGGAAAGACCCGCAGGGACGGGCCGTCTCCCGAGTCGTCCAGAAGCCGGGCCGACTTGACCCCCGCTACCGCCTGGAGCTGGGGAAGGAGCCCGTCCGGGACGGCCGTCGGAATGCTGAGGGTGACGGCGCCGTGGAGCTCGGAGCGGGCTTTGAGCCCCGCCGGGGTGTCATCGGCCACGATCCGGCCGCCGGCGATGATGATGGCTCGCGTACAGACCGCATCCACCTCGTCTAAAATGTGAGTGGACAGGATGATCGCCTTTTCAGTGCTCATCCGGCGGATCATCATCCTCACCTCGTGTTTCTGGTTGGGGTCGAGGCCGTCGGTGGGCTCATCGAGGATCAGATACGGGGGATCATGGAGGATGCTCTGGGCGAAGCAGACCCGCTGCTTGAAGCCCTTGGAGAGGGTGTTGATGGTCTGAAACCGGACGTCTTCAAGAAAGCATTTCTCGATGGTTTCGGCTACCCGTTTCTTGCGGTCCGCCCCGGAGAAGCCGCGGATTTCCGCGCAGAAATCGAGATAGGCGGTGACCGTCATGTCCGGATAGACCGGCGCGTTTTCCGGCAGATAACCAATCTCACGGCGGGCCGCCAAACCGTCGGTGACCACATCATGGCCTCCAACAGCGGCGGTACCCGAAGTCGGAGGGATGAATCCGGTGATCATCCGCATCGTGGTCGATTTCCCCGCCGCATTGGGTCCCAAAAAGCCGAGGATTTCGCCCTTTTCCACCTGGAAGGTGACCGCGTCCACGGCTGTTTTGGCGCCGAATTGCTTGGTCAGGTGCATCACGTCGATCATAGGCGCTGTTTACCCCCTTGCTGATATGGTTATGAATTAAACTTCAAAACGTCAACGGGAGCTGACCGGCCGACAAGAAAACCCGCCCTGGACAGAGGGATCCGAAGCGGGCAAAACTGCATAAAATGTATTTCGAAATCGATCCTTGTCAACCCTCGTGAAGGATTTTATCGTCCCTTGCCTCCGGGGGCATCATCTGATATAGGAGACCGCTTGACCGTGAGGATGGCCCCGACCGGCGGATAACGGCTTGGCATCACGCCTCCGAATTGTATCATCACCCAATTTCCAAGGATCGTTCATGCACACTGACACTCCGGCGTCTCCGTCCATTTTTAAACGGATATGGGACGCATTCACTTCCGTCCGCCTGACGGTGGTGGTTCTCCTCACCCTGGCGGCGACCTCGGCCGTGGGTACCTTTATCCCCCAGAACGCCCGGCCGGCCGACTATGTTCAGCAATACGGCGAGGCCCTTTACCGGATTCTTTACGCTTTCAACATTTTCGACCTCTATCACTCCTGGTGGTTCCAGTTTCTCCTGCTCCTGTTGACGGTGAACATCGTGGTCTGCTCGATTGATCGGCTGGCGACCATCTGGACGGTCATCTTTCCGAAGACCCGGCGGTTTTCCCCGACCCGGTTCGAGCGGATGCCGGACCGCCATAGCTTTATGCGCCCGGAGTCGCCCGATATCCTCAAGGCCATCTACCGCCCGGTTCTGGATGGGCGGTTCCGCTATACCACCGAATCGGATGAAGACGACCGGATTTATCTGTTTGCCGAACGGGGCCGCTGGACCCGGCTGGGAGTCTATATTGTCCATTTCAGCGTCATCCTGTTGCTGATCGGAGGGCTGATCGGTTCCTTTTTCGGGTACGAGGGGTTTGTCAACATCGGCGAGGGCGAGACCGTCGATACCATTCGGCTCAAGCGGACCAACCACCCTCTCAAGCTGGACTTCGCCGTCCGTTGCGACAGCTTCGAGGTCTCCTTTTACGAAACCGGTGCCCCCGAGGAATTCCGATCGACGCTGACCATCCTTGAAGAGGGCCGACCGGTGCTGACCCGGGATATCATCGTCAATGATCCCCTCCGCTACCGGGGAGTGAGCCTGTATCAATCGAGCTACGGGAACCTTCCCCCGGAATCGGTGACCCTGAGCTTCACCTCGGTCGAGTCCGGCATGAGCTATACCCGGAAGGCGGCCATCGGCGAGACGGTGGACCTGCCGGAGGGCGAGGGGACCTTCACCATTGACCGGTTCGTCCGGAACCATGTTTTTATGGGGATGATGCGACTTGGCGAGTGCCTCATCGGCACCCTCCGGCCGGCCGACGACGAGGCGACCCACGAGGTCGTCCTGCCCCTTCACCACCCCGAATTTGACCGGATGATCATTAGTCGGGGAATCCGGCCCGGCAATATGGTCATTTCGGTGAGCGATGTCGAGAACCGCTACTATACGGGACTCCAGGTGACTCGTGATCCAGGGGTCTGGGTGGTTTACATTGGATTTTTGATCATGATCGCCGGGTTTGTGGTGGCCTTTTTCTTTTCCCACCAGCGGGTCGCGGTGATGGTGACTCCGGAGGGCTCCGGCAGCCGGGTGACCGTGTCGGGATACGCCAACAAGAACAAAATCGGCATGAAAAATCGGGTGGAGCGGCTGGCTCGGCAGATGTCCGCCTAACGCCGGTCAACCCAAAAAACGGTTGCGGTTTTGGGCCTCATCGCCTATGTTGGGCGATGAGTCGGGGAGTGCGCGCGGGGAGGAAATAGAGATTCTCCAATGCGCGATCGCCCCATTGACCTGATCCCGTGTCTCGACCATGATGGGGACATCGTCTAAAACCCCCAACGTGGAGAGGAAGACTGAATATGAATTGTCCCAATTGCGGTAGCGACAACATCACCAACTCGCACCGCCGAGGCGTGGAAAGAGGACTCCGGTATCTTATTCCATGGGTGCCCTATCGGTGCAAGGAATGCTGGAGCCGTTTCTGGAAGTTTCAAAACCCGTTCCGTAGCACCGCCGGCAAGGTGGCGGGGGGGCTGGTCGTCCTGATCGTCTTCTGGATCTGGCTCAATCCCCTGGAGCGATTCGCGCCGGGTCCGGATGAGCCGCCGCCTCCCGAGCCGCTTCCTCAAAGCGAGGCGCCGGCGCCGGATACGCCCGAGCCCCCCGACTTTCGGCCGTCTTCAACCGGGGATTTGGCATCGGCCCCGCCGGCCGACGGGTCGGATATCGTGGAAACCGACCTCGGCCCGACGCCGTCGGCCTCTGAATCCGATGGCCAAGAGGCGCCAAGCGGCGAGGTCGTGGCCGAGGCGCCGGATGCTCCAGCGGTTCGTGAGCCGGCGCCGTCGGCGGAGCGCCCGGCCGGAGCGGGGGAGCGGCCCTTGGATAGCGACACCCCGGCCGGCAAGAGCGATCCGGATCAGCCCGCCGAGGCCGAGTCTCCGGAACTCAAGCGGGTCCAGCCGGGAACCGAAAAGACCCACAAACAGCCTCGCCTTGTCGAGACCGCCAAGAAGGGGAGTCGGGCCTTCAAGGGGGTGGCGCGGACCCCGGCGGTGGGCGAGTTCCGGATGACGGTGCGGGCCGATGGGCCGGTGATCCGCTATAACGCCTTTACGCTGGAATCTCCGCCCCGTCTGGTGGTCAACCTCCCCGGCAAGTGGGAAAACCAGGGCCGGGCGACCTACCCGATGGACAGTGACTTGGTGGACCGGGTACGGGTGGGCGAGCATCCGGATTACCTGAGCATCGTCCTCGATTTGAAGGGGAAAGCCCCGGCTTCGCCCACCATCGAAAAGACGGATAACGGCTTTAGCCTGACCCTGAAAAAGTAACGCCGGTGTCGGAGTTGGGCTCCGGCGGGGAAACCGGCCGGCGGCCTCGGTCGCGGCCCGGCAGTCAAGGAGAGGGAACCATGATCCGATTCGGACATCACATCGGTATGGGCGGATGGATCTTCATTACGTTGGTCCTGTGTGTTGGCGGTGTGTCGGGGGCCATCACGACGGAGACGGGGGACGACGACCCCGTAACCATGTCGATTAAAGGGATTACTCTGGAAGAAGACAACCCCGGGGAGTGCCGGGTGGTCATCTGGGCCAGCCGGCCGATCTCCGACTATCAGCTTGCCTGCCTGAAGTCCCCCTCCCGGCTGGTGGTCCATCTGCCGGGGAGTTGGGATAAACTCGGGAAGCGGAACTATCCCATTGAAAATGATACCATCCGCCGGGCTTCCATCCGAAAGACGGCCGATGGGCTGGATGCGGTCCTGTACCTGAAAACCCGTTATCATCTGGCCCCCTATGTGGAAAAGTCGATCAAGGGGCTGACCCTGCGGCTCAAGAAGCGCCACCTTTACGCCATTGATCCCCTGGGGGCGCCCGACGCTTCCGTCGGCGCATACGGGAAAAAGGCCGCCGGAACCGTGGAGATCCGCCAGGCCGAGACGCTGACCGGGTTCGAGCTGGTGATCACGGCCGACCGGCCTCTGGGTAAATACCGGTCCTTTACCCTGATGGACGAAACCCCGGCCAAGCTGGCCGTGGACCTGTTGGGGA
>CAZWGY010000402.1:0-4576 GCA_964633575.1 uncultured Desulfobacteraceae bacterium | reverse complement strand
AGGCCGGGACGCACCAGGGATTTTCACAGTGGAAACAGGGCATGAAGATATAGGAGGCCCTGGGAAGGTCCCCCACCAGCTTGGGACCCACCTCGATGATCTGGCAGAGGCGGGGCCCCATGGAAAGGCCCTTGTTCATCTTGCACTGGACCTCGCAGGCGAAACAGCGAATGCACTTTGTGGTGTCCTGCAACAGGTAGTAATGACTCATGGATCTCCTCCGCTATGAGTTGCCAAAGGGGCAATTGGGAAATCGGCAGTCGCCGCACTCCAGGCAGAAGGCGCCGTGGCCCATGCGGGCCAGGTCGTGCCGAGTGATGGTCAGTCCCGCCAGGAGGCGGGGCAGCAGCAGGTCGAAGCTGGTATGGTCGAAATAGAGCCCGCAGGCCGGCACTCCCATCACCTGAACGGACCCGATCCGGGCCACCAGGGTCATGGCGCCGGGAAGGATCGGGGCTCCGTAAACGATGTCGGTCACGCCGGCATCCAGGATACCCTTCCGGGTCACGTCATCCGGGTCCACGGAGAGCCCCGCCGTGGTCACCAGAAGGTCGGCGCCGTCGGCCATCAGGGCTTTCAGGCTGTCGGCGATCTCCCGGCGGTCGTCCGGGACGATCCGGCTGCCCACCACCCGACACCCCAGCCGCTCGACCTTGGACTGGATCACCGGAGCGAAACGGTCCTGGATCAGCCCCCGGAAGACTTCGGTTCCGGTGACCAGAATCCCCACCTTCGCCGACCGCATGGGCCGGACGGCGAAGACCGGGCCATCCGAAAGAGCCTCCAGGGCGGCCTCGAAATGGCCCCGATGGATGTAAAGCGGGATGGCCCGGGTCCCGGCCAGGGCGTCTCCCTTCTCCACCACCGAAAACGATCGGCGGGAGGCACACATGACCTCCGGGGTCAGGTTGAAGCCGGTGAGACGATCAACCGCCACCGTGAACAGGCCGGACCGGGCGGCCTTGAAGGTGACCTTTCCCTCACGGGGCGGGGCCTTGAAGGTGATCCCCTCACCGGCCATGGCCCGTGCAAAGGCCAGGGCCGCGTCATTTTCGTGGACCCACTCCGGACCCACCGGGGTGTCGCCTTCCACGTAGAGGTGCCGTCGGCCCATTTGCTGGAGGCGGCAGAGGTCGCCCCCGGCGATCTCCTGACCGCTGTGAAACGCCGGCCCCTTTTCCCGGCCCGGAATGATCCGGGTCATGTCGTGGAGCGCTCTCCGGCCGGGAGCCGATTCGATGGGGACCACGGTCAGGGGCGGTCCGTCGGCATCCGCTGAGGGCGCCGGGTCGGAGGTGATCACGGGCGACGCCCCCGAACAGGCCCGGCATCGGGGACCGTGCCGCCGGGGGTAGGCCTCGCCGCAGTCCGGGCAGACGGCATAAGGGGCCATGTGGGGCTTTTCGAGGAGCTCGGGGCGAACCCGGACCGGCTTGACCTCGAGGATCGCGTCCCCGGCCGCCCGGATCTCGGCCATCAGCCGGGGAGTGTTCTGCTCCGGCTTGGGCTTGAGGGCGAAAAACCAGTTCTTGATTTCCGGCCAGTCGTCGAGTGCCGCCGCGTCCAGGTGGACCCGCCGGCCATCGCCGGTGTATTTGTCGTAGAGGATCACCGCGAACCGGCCCAGGTCAAGCGTCTTGAGCCAGCCGTTGCCGGTGCTGCAAAGGGTCAGAATCTGGACGGCGTCGGGGAGACATTTGGAAGTCTCGCTGATGGCGTCGAACAGGATGCCATCGGGGAGTCCCCGCCGGGCCAGGTCCACCATCCGCCCGCCGATCAGAAGCCCCGGAGCCGGATACCCGTGGAAGCTCCGGGCCAGGGCCCCGAAGGCTTCGAACGAAAACGGCTGCCCAGTGTGGTCCCGGCACCAGACCTCCGCCGGATCGGGTTCGTCAATGGACTGCTGTTGGGAATCGACCATGGTGGTTGTCATTCGCCGACCTCAGACCTTTTTTCTCACGGTGACGAAGTGCTCCTGATAGGCCACCGCGCCGCCGGCCGGATCGTAAATATTGATGCCCTTGGGCATGAACTTGTTGTCGGCCAGCCCCCGGCCCAGGGCCCGGCTTTCCACCGGCAGAGTGTGACCGAAGCCGTGGATCACAAAAATCGCCTCCGGATGGATGTGGTCGGTGACCTTGGCCCGGATGGTCTCGGAGTAGCCGTTCTGGCTCACTTCCACCAGATCCCCGTCGCCGATCCCGAGCTTTTTGGCCTCCCCGGTGTTGATCCAGAGAACGTTTTCGGGCATCTGCTCGAAGAGCATCGGGTTATTGACGGTGTGGCCCTGGGTGTGGACCCCGCACCGGCCGAAGGTGATCCGGAACTTGCCGGCATCCGGCCCCGCCTTGGATTCGTAGGGCTTCAGGGATTTGATCCCCTGGCTTTCCAAGGTTTCATTGATCATCTCAATCTTTCCCGACGGGGTCTTAAACTTCAGCTCCGAGACATCCCGGTATTTGGGAGCATCCCCCAGAAGGATCAGGCCGGTTTCATCAAAGTCCTCGATTTTAAAACCGGTTCCCTCGAGCTGAAAATTCCAGATGTCTTCCACTTTGTCGAAAATCAGCTTGGAAAGCCCCATCCGCCTGGCCAGCCCGGAAAAGATCTCCCAATCGCACTTGGTGTCGTAGCGGGGTTTCACCACCTGGCGTCGGGTGAAATGGTAGGGGAGCAGGTCGTTTTTGGTAGCCAGGACGCATTGGCGCTCGAGGTAGGGCGACAGCGGCAGGACCACGTCCGAATACCAGGCGGTGTCGGACCAGGTGAAGGTCACCGAGACCATCAGGTCAAGCTTGTCAAAGATGGTCTTCAGATGGTCGGGATCGGGAAAGCCCATGAGGGGGTCATGCCGATAGGCGATGTAGGCCTTGAGTGGATAGGGGTCCTCGGTCTCGATGGCCTTGTAAGCCAGGTGAGTGATCCCCGGCCCGGACTCGAAATGAGGGTACTTCCAGCCGGCGCCGTCGGCCCGCTTCTCCTTGGGCTTTTCGTAGAGGTCCATCAGCTTGTTGAGGCCCTTGTGGTCGTAATCGCCGGGCTTGTTGACCAGGGGCAACCCGCCCCTGGCCCCCACTGACCCCAATAGGGCGTTGATGATGTAGATCGACCGGGACATGTAAAAGGAATCCTTGTACCGGGCGTTCATCCAGCCGGGGTGCCAGAGGACCGCCGGCCTGGCCTTGGCCAGCTCCCGGACAAAGGCGACCAGCCGGGCCGCCGGAATTCCGGTTTCGCCCTCCGCCCATTCGGGAGTGTAGGGTTTGATGAAGCTTTCGAGCTCGTTGAAATCATTGAAGTGGCGTTTGACGTAATCGTCGTCGTAAAGCCGGCTCTTGATGATCTCGTGGATCACCGCCAGGTTGAAGGCGTAGTCCGTCCCCGGCCGGATTTGAAAGAAATTGTGGGCCTTGGCGGCGGAGACCGTGGACCGGATGTCGATGACCGTCAGCTTGCACCCCTTATCCATGGCGTCGGTGAGCTCGTTGACCTCCCGGACATTGATGGCCTCGAAGATGTTCCGGGTCTGAAGGACCACGTGCTTGGCGTTTCTCAGGTCATAGACCACGCCCTTCCGGCCAAACCCGAACACCGACAGCGCCGCGTGCTGGACGTTCCGGGCGCAGGAACCGTCGTGGTTGCAGTAGTTGGGAGTGCCGAGGCCCCGGAGAAAGGCCCGGTGAAAATCCCGGAACGGGCCGCCCCGGTCGGTCAAAAGCAGGCTCCGGGGACCGTGCTCCGCGAAGATCTCCTTGAGCTTATCGGCGACATAGTCCAGGGCCTCGTCCCAGGAGACCTTCCGCCAGTCGCCCGCGCCGCGCTCGCCTTGCCGGATCATCGGATACTGGGGCCGCTCCCGGTCCTCGATCAGCGCGATCCCGGCCGCTCCCCGAGCGCAGATGGACCCCTCGATGCCCGACGCATAAGGGTTCCCCTGGAGAAACGTGATCTTGCCGTTTTCCACCTCGGCCATGATAGGACACCGGACCGTACACATGCCGCAGATACTGAAAACCTTTTCTCTGGCCATCTCCTTCTCCTGTATGTTGAATATCCTCTTGCGGATCCCCGCTGGCCGGGGGGGGATGGCCCCGCCGGCTCACTCAGTCAATCATAAAAGACACAGATATTATAGGATGTCGAGCGGCGTGTCGAGGATTTTCACGACACCGCCGGTCCTCGCCGGGCTGCCGGATACGCGGCAAGCCCGCCCGCGAGAAACCAGCCCGATCATCATCCCGGCTCCATAGCAATAACCATACCAAAAACAGGATATTTATCCGCTTGACTGTAATGAATGGACCCGACAAGGTTTTGACATGAATTTCAATTAGATAAAATCGGTGACGGTCAGGCTTTCGACCCCGGTTGCCGTCCCTGACCGGCAGCGAGTCGGGCCTTGTGCAAAAAAATCATTGCACTGCAAGGACTTTTTGGCATAGGTCTAACGGACCGGAACCTGAAGGGAACCGGGCAAGCCGGCCAGGCTGCAAGAAAAATATGGCGCCATGGTGGGAAGGTTGAGGGCTCCGGTCCGGCGGGGTTGAGCCGGGCCGTCATCGGGAATCGCGATAAC
>CAZWGY010000401.1:0-4582 GCA_964633575.1 uncultured Desulfobacteraceae bacterium | reverse complement strand
GGGGGGCCGCCCCTACATAATGCGGGCGGGACGCCCGCGCTCCCAGGAAAGACCTTCGAGGTTTCCAAATTTTTTGGAAACCTCGGAGGTCTATAGCATCACTCAGCACTCAGTCCTCACTACGGGCAGACCGGCTCGGACGATCCGGCGGCGGCGGGATCCACGTGGACGAGGACATCCACCACATCGCCCCGGTCGGCCGTCACGGCGCCCCGGACCGCCTCGGCGATGTCGTGGCCGTCCCGAACGGTCATCTCCCCGTCAACCACGATGTGGAGTTCCACGAGCATCCCGCCGCTGATGTACCGGGTCCGGATGCCGTGGACGTTCTGGACTCCCGCGTGGCGCCGGGCAACCTCCCGGATCCGCTCGCAGGTCTCGGCCGATGCCCCGGCGTCGATGAGCTCGGATATCCCCGGCAGAACGATCCCGACGGCCGCGTGGATGATCAGGACCGACACCACCAGAGCCCCGGCATGGTCCAGGAAATGCCACTCGGGAAAGAGGATGGCGCCGCCCACGGCCAAAAGGGCGGGGATCGAGCTGATGGCGTCGAGCCGGTGGTGCCAGGCGTTGGCCAGAAGCGCCGGGCTCCGGACCTGCTTGCCCACCCGGGCCGTCCAGCGGAAAAGTGCCTCTTTGCAGACGATGGAGACGGCCGCCGCCACCGCCGCAATGGGGCCCGGCACGCAGTCGTGGGGGATATGGATGGTGGAGAGGGCTTCGGCGGCGATCCCCAGCCCGGCTACCAGGAGCACCAAGCCGATAAAGATCGTAACGACCGTCTCGATCCGGCGGTGGCCGTAGGGGTGGTCGGCGTCAGCCGGCTTGGACCAGAAATGGGACCCCGCGATGATTGCCAGGTCGGTGGTGCTGTCCGACAGACTGTGGACGGCGTCGGCCACCACCGCCTGGCTCGATCCGTAGATCCCGGCCGCAAGCTTGATCGCCGACAGACCGAGGTTGAACAGGAGGCCGATCCAGGTGACCCGGCGGACCCGGACGTCCTTGTCGGCCGGCTGAGTTGGCGGGAAGGGCCGCTCCGGCGGCATCAGGGGGACGCGGCCGTGCCCAGGTCGATGCCGACCTGGAGCGCCCGCCGATTGAGATCCAGAAAGCTCTCCGGAATCCGGCTCTCCAGCACCTTCATGATCGACTCGGCCCTGACGATGCCGGTGAGGGCGATGAGGGCCCCCAACATGCAGATATTGAAAACAATCGGCTTGCCGATCTGGTCCATCACCGTGTCGTAGATCGGCAGCTCCCGCTGGCGGGCGTCAACCTTTTTCCAGGTTTGGACGTACCGCTGGTCGGTAACCAAAAGCCCGCCGGGCCGGATGATGGTGGAGAACTTGACGTAGGCCTCCTGGGTGAGGCAGACGAGGACGTTGGGCTGATTAACCTTGGGAAAGAAGATGTCCGAGTCTGAGATAATGATATCCGACCGGGTGGCCCCGCCCCGGGCTTCGGCGCCGTAAACCTGGGACTGAACCGCGATGAGGTCGTCATACAGGACCGCCGCTTCCGCGAGGATGATCGCCGCCGTAATGACCCCCTGCCCCCCGGACCCTGAAAACACCAACCTGCACCGTTCCATTACGACCGTCCTTTCATGGCGCGTTCAATGATCTTGTCATACTCCGAACAGTACTCCGGCAGCTCCTTCCGCGTGAAGATCCCCCGTTCGATCAGGTCCGGGTTTTCCGCCTTGGCCTTGGAGCCCACCGGGGTGGTGGCGGTTTTCATGTTTTCGAGCATGTCCACGGCGCTTCCCATCCGGTTCTTCCGGCCGAAATAGGTGGGACACTGGCTCATGATCTCCACAACCGAGAACCCATCGTGAATGATCGCCTTTTTAATCAGGTCGGTGATCTGGTGGACGTGATAGGTGGTGGTCCGGGCCACGAAGGTCGCTCCGGCGGCAATCGCCAACTGGACCACGTCAAAGCCGTGGTCAATGTTCGTGTAAGGGGCGGTGGTGGCCAGGGTCCCGTAGCCGGACAGGGGGGAAAACTGGCCCCCGGTCATCCCGTAAATCCGGTTGTTCATGACGATGGCGGTCATGTCGATGTTGCGCCGGCAGGCGTGAATGAAGTGGTTCCCGCCGATCGAAAGGGCGTCACCGTCACCCATGGGAACGATGACGTTGAGCTCCGGCAGGCTCATCTTGAGACCCGTGGCAAAGGCCAATGCCCGGCCGTGGATGGTGTGGAGCGTGTGGAAGTCCACGTATCCCGAAATCCGCGACGAGCATCCGATCCCGGAGACCATCACGATCTCGTTCTTGCTGATCCCGAGCTGCTCGACGCCGCGGATCATGTTGTTCAGGACAATGCCGTGACCACAGCCGGGGCACCACATGTGAGGGAAAAACCGTTGTCGGAGATAGTCCTTGACTGCCATGGATTAGACTCCCTTTCCCTGGATCACCCGGAGAAAGTTCCGGATATCGGTGGGGGTGATGAGAACGCCGTCGACCCGGTTGGCCAGAAAGACTTTGTTAGGATCGTCCACCGCCATCTTGACCGCTTCCAGGATCTGACCCTTGTTCATTTCCACGACGGTGACCGACCGGGCCCTGGCGCATTTCTCCCGGACGATGTGGGAGGGAAAAGGCCAGAGGGTCTGAAGCTCCAGAAGCCCCAGCAGCTCGCCCCGCGCCCGGCGGTTGACCACCACGTGGAGAGCCGACCGGGCGGACGCGCCGTAGGAGATGAGAATCCGTTCGGCGTCCTCCAGGTGGTACTCCCGGTACATGGCGATCTGGTGAGCGTTGTTGTTGATTTTGTCCACCAGATGACGGCTCAGGCCGTGGACGATCTTGGGGTTGTCCGACGGAAACCCCCACATGTCATGAAAAAGGCCGGTCACGTTGTATCGGTGAACCCCCCCGAAGTCGGACATGGGGAGCCGGCCGTCCTCCCGGGGCAGGTAGGGGTGATAGTCGATCCCGCCCTTAACCGAGGTCCGGAGCCGACTCACCAGGGGGATCTCGCCGGGATCGGGGACCGCCAGCCGCTCCCGCATGTGGCCGATAACTTCGTCGAAGAGAAGGATAACCGGGGTCCGGTAAGTTTCAGCAATGTTGAACGCCTCGACGGTGACGGCGAAGACGTCCTGGTGGTTGGATGCGGTCAGGGCCACGATGGCATGGTCCCCGTGAGTTCCCCAGCGGGCCTGGTTGACGTCCCCCTGAGCCACGTGGGTGGGGTTCCCGGTGGAAGGGCCGCCCCGCTGAACGTTGACGATCACGCAGGGGATTTCGGCCATGACCGCATAACCCAGGGCCTCCTGCATCAGCGAAAACCCCGGCCCGGAAGTGGCCGTCATCACCTTGTGACCGGTGAGCGAAGCCCCGATGATCGCGCAGAGGGACGCGATCTCGTCCTCCATCTGAAGGTATTTGCCCCCGATCCGGGGGAGCCGCATGGACATCAGCTCGGCGATTTCCGTGGAGGGGGTGATGGGATAGCCGGCGAAGAAATCGAGCCCCGCGTAGAGGGCCGCCTCCGCACAGGCTTCGTTGCCTTGAAGGAATTTCATGTTGCTCATGTCAGCCGTCCCCCTTCTCCGTCTCGATGTCGATGGCCAGATCTGGGCATCTCAGCTCGCAGAGCGCGCAGACAATGCAGTCCTCGGGCCGCGCGGCAACGGCCTTCCCCTCCGAATCCAGCTCCAGGACATGCTTGGGGCAGAAATGAACGCAGATGCCGCAGCCCTTGCACCAGTCCCGGTTGATGTGATGTGCCTTGAGCCTGGGTTTGTTTTTGGCCATGAAAAACCATCCTGTGTCTCGAATTGAGGTAAACCGGCGCCAGCCCCGATCCCCCTCCCTGATTAGGGGGAAACTCCGCCGATGTCAAGGCATCCCTTAAATAAACCGCTTCATCAGCTCATCGATCACCCGATCGACGTTTTCCGGGGTGATCCCCAGGTCGCGGCAGGTCTTTTCGGCCCGACCCCGGCGCTCGGGGTCGTCCATGTCGTCCAGGCGGGAAAAGATCCCCAGCCGCCGTCCCACCTGGCAGAGACACTGCTCCGCCGGGGACATCGCCAGGAACCGCCGGAGGGGGGCGGTCATGGCCTCGGCATCTTCCGGGAGACGCCCCTCCACTTCCTGGAAGAGGTTGAGGACGTGGTCGCTTTTAACGGTGCTGGTGATCCCCGACAGGGTGTCCAGAAACAGGAGGATCTCCTCGACCGTCTCCCGATCCGTCAGCTTGTCGAAACGGCCGGCCTCATACTCCCCGAAAAGCTCGACCTGGTTGGGGATGGCCAGGGTCCTCAGCCGGATGAAATGGGGGTTGATCCGGTTGAGGGCGTCGGCGGTTTCGAGGGCGTGCTCCCGGGACAGCGGCCGCCCCCCGAGCCCCGGCATGACGTACTCCGACAGCTCCATCCCGGCGGCGATAACCTTCCGCCCCGCCTTGACGTGGGTCGCCCCGTCAACCCCCTTGCGAACCCGGTCGAGCACCCGGTCGGCGGCCGACTCCATGCCGATGTGAATCCGGTTGAGCCCGGCCGCCCGCATAGCCCGGAGGTTGTCGTCGGAGATCCGGGCCACCGTGTGGGACCGGGCGTA
>CAZWGY010000400.1:0-4583 GCA_964633575.1 uncultured Desulfobacteraceae bacterium | reverse complement strand
GGGAGGGGTTGGATGAGCCGGGCGAGACGAATGGCCCAAACGATGATCATGGCCGACGACGGTTTCCTTCCGGAGCTCCTCCGCCGAACAAGCTCCCTGTGTGAATTCCGCTGATTGAGCCCCAATATCCATGATATTGACCGGAATAAAAAAGGCGCCATGCGGGATGCATGGCGCCTTTCAAAAAGGTGGTCAACCTTGTGGATTCGTGGCGGGAGCGACGAGACTCGAACTCGCGACCTCCGGCGTGACAGGCCGGCGTTCTGACCAAACTGAACTACGCCCCCGAAGATGTCAAACTGTCGCCTTTCGGCGCTTGATGGTAGGCGGAACAGGGCTTGAACCTGTGACCTTCGGCTTGTAAGGCCGATGCTCTCCCAACTGAGCTATCCGCCCGTCCGAAAGGCGATCCGCAAAACAGAATCCCTTGTATCAAAGGGGGGGATCAGGTGTCAAGCAAAAAAAACACCGTTTCCTGAATTTCGTTCTAGTTGATGGCGGTGGGCTGACCCGCCGCATCCCCCTGCTCCTTCGGGATCATCTCGAAAGGCATGTCGTCCTTTTTGAACAGTGAGGTCTCTCCCTTATCGAGGATGATTGCATGGCCGAGGACCTCGTCCATGTGCTCCACCAGGACGGTCTCGAGCTGCTTGGAAACCGTCGCCGGGATGTCCTTGAGATCCTTTTCGTTCTCTTTTGGGATCAGGACCTTCTTGATCCCGCCCCGGTGGGCCGCCAGGATCTTCTCCTTGAGTCCGCCGATGGGGATAACCCGTCCCCGCAGGGTGATCTCGCCGGTCATGGCCACGTCTCTCCGGATCGGACGTTTGGTGAGCGCCGAAACGATGGAAGTGCACATGGCGATCCCGGCCGACGGCCCGTCCTTGGGGATGGCCCCCTCGGGGACGTGGATGTGGATGTCGTATTCCTTGTAGAAATCTCGATCCAGCATCAGGTGATCGGCTCGGGAGCGGACGTAGCTTACGGCGGCCTGAGCCGACTCCTTCATCACGTCGCCGAGCTTTCCAGTCACGGTCTGATTCCCCTTGCCGGGGAGGATCAGGGTCTCGATGGACAACAGCTCGCCGCCTACATGGGTCCAGGCCAGCCCGGTCGCCAGGCCCACCTGGTCCTTTTCCTCGATCTGGCCGTGGCGGAACCTGGGCGGTCCCAAATGCTTCTGGACGGACTTGGCGGTCACCCGGACAGACTCGTCCTCCCCCCGGGTGGTGACCACCTCCCTTGCGATTTTCCGGCAGATGGAGGCGAGCTCCCGCTCCAGGTTCCGGACCCCGGCTTCCCGGGTGTAAAGCTGAATAACCGTGTAAATGGCGTTTTTGGAAAACTGAACGTCTCGGTTGCCCAGCCCGTTGAGCCGAATCTGCTTGGGCACCAGAAAGTCGGTGGCGATCCGGTACTTCTCATATTCCGTGTAGCCGGGCAGGCGGATGATCTCCATCCGGTCCTGGAGGGGCAAGGGGATGTCCGGCAGCGTGTTGGCGGTGGTGATAAACAGGATGTCCGAGAGGTCGTAGTCGAGGTCGAGGTAGTGATCGCTGAAGCTGTAGTTCTGCTCGGGGTCGAGGACCTCCAGAAGGGCCGCCGATGGGTCGCCCCGGAAGTCCATGCTCATTTTGTCCACCTCGTCGAGGCAAAAAACCGGGTTGTTTACCCCGGCCTTCTTGAGCGACTGGATGATCTTGCCCGGCATGGCCCCGATGTAAGTCCGACGGTGGCCCCGGATTTCGGCCTCATCCCGAACTCCGCCCAGGGAAAGGCGGACGAATTTCCGGCCGGTTGACCGAGCCACTGACCGGGCCAGGGATGTCTTGCCGACGCCGGGCGGACCCACCAGGCAGAGGATCGGTCCCCGGATCTTCTTGACCAGGGTCTGAACCGCCAGGTATTCGAGAATCCGCTCCTTTGGCTTGTCAAGGCCGAAGTGGTCCTCGTTGAGGATCTCTTCCGCTTCGTTGAGGTCGTTTTTCACCTTGCTCCGCTCGGTCCAGGGCAGCCCGATAATCCAGTCGATGTAGTTCCGGACCACGGTGGCCTCGGCCGACATGGGGGTCATCATCTTGAGCTTCTTGAATTCGGCCCGGGCCTTCTGATTGGCCTCCTTGGACATCTTCTTCCGCCGGATTCGCTTTTCCAGATCGTTGAGCTCGTCAGAGACGTCCTCTTCGCCCATCTCCTTTTTGATGGCCCGCATTTGCTCGTTCAAGTAGTAATTTTTCTGGGTCCGTTCCATCTGCTCCTTGACCCGGCCCTTGATTTTCTTGTCCATCCGGATCACCTCGGTCTCCATCTTGATGAGCTCGAGCAGGATGGACAAGCGGTTGGTGACATTCCGGGCCTCGAGCAGCTTCTGCTTGTCCTCGATCTTGAATGAGAAATGGGCCGCCGCCGTGTCGGCGAGCTGGGATGGGTTGGTGATGGCCGAGACGTTGTTGACCAGGTCCTTGGAGATGTTCTGGTTGAGCTTGGCATACTCCTGGAAGCTTTCGACCACGGCCCGGCTCAGGGCGATGCCCTCGGCGTCGGCCGTCTCTTCCTCGGGGATAGGCTCGATCGCCACCTGAAAGTGATTGTCGTTGTGAATGAACTCGACGATCCGGCCCCGGCCCTTGCCCTCTACAAGGGCTTTGACCGTGCCGTCGGGGAGCCGCAGGAGCTGAAGAACGCTTCCAAGGGTTCCCACGGCGCAGATGTCCTTTTCCCGGGGGCTGTCGATCCCGGCCTTTTTCTGGGTGGAAAGAAAAACCGTTTTGTTCCGGTTCATGGCCTCGGCTAAGGCGTTAACCGATTTGGTCCGCCCCACGAACAGCGGGGCGACCATGTGGGGAAACACCACGATGTCCCGCAAGGGCAACAGCGGCAGAATGATTTTTTCCCCGTCCGCATCCTCGCTTTTAAATAGCTTGAATGATTTGATCATATAGGTCCACCTCTTCTGGGTGCGATTATGGTTTCAGGTTATCCGTGTTGGGGGGGGAATGAGGGCCGGCGCATCCGCGGGGGAAAGGGCGCCGGCCCGGTGGGTTATACGGGTCCGGCTCAGGCCTGCTTTTTCTTCTGCTCGTAGAGGAGAATCGGCTCTTCGTGACTCAGAACCACGTCCTCGCCGATAACACACTCCTTGACGTTTTCGATGGACGGCAGGTCGTACATGATGTTTATCATGCAGTTTTCCATGATGGACCGGAGCCCCCGGGCCCCGGACTTGCGCTTGATGGCTTCCTGGGCAATGGCCGCCAGCGCACTGTCAGTAAGCCGGAGATTGACCCCCTCCATCTCGAAAAGCTTTTGGAACTGCTTGATCAGCGCGTTCTTGGGCTCTCTCAGAATCCGGATGAGGGTGGCTTCATTGAGCTCGTCGAGAGTGGCGATGACCGGGAGCCGGCCGAGAAACTCGGGGATCAGACCGTACTTGATCAGGTCCTCGGGCTGGATGAGCTTGAGGGTGTCGCCGATGTTCCGTTCCTCAGGCCGGGCGATGTTGGCCCCGAACCCCATGGTCTTGGCCCCGATCCGACGTTGGATGATTCCATCCAAGCCGTTGAACGTGCCCCCGCAGATGAAAAGGATGTTCGTGGTGTCCACCTTCACGAAATCCTGCTGAGGATGCTTTCGGCCGCCCTTGGGCGGCACGCTGGCGGTGGTCCCCTCGATGATTTTCAACAGAGCCTGCTGGACCCCCTCGCCGGAGACATCCCGGGTGATGGATGGGTTGTCCGACTTACTGGCCACCTTGTCGATCTCGTCGATATAAACGATCCCCCGCTTGGCCCGCTCCACGTCGTAGTCGGCGTTCTGGAGCAGGGAGAGGATGATGTTTTCCACATCCTCTCCCACATAGCCGGCCTCGGTGAGGCTGGTGGCATCGGCGATGGTAAAGGGAACGTTGAGAAACCGGGCCAGGGTCTGGGCCAGGAGGGTCTTGCCGGAGCCGGTGGGGCCGATGAGCAGAATGTTACTCTTCTGAAGCTCCACGTCGTTGCTTTTAATGATGGAGTTGAGTCGTTTATAGTGGTTGTAAACCGCCACCGCCAGAATTCTTTTGGCCCCTTCCTGCTCGATGACGTAGTCGTCCAGCATCTTTTTGATCTCTTTGGGGATCAGGCTCACCTCGGATTCCCGGATGTCCTTTTCGTTCTCCTCATCGATGATCTCGCCGCAGAGCTGAATGCACTCATCACAAATGTAAACCGCGGGGCCGGCGATCAGCTTTTTGACCTCTTTCTGGTTCTTTCCGCAGAAGGAGCAGAAGAGGTTTTCATTGTCATTGCGTTTCTTCGTCATTTCAGGTGCCCTCCGTCTGCTTTTCCTCAAGGGTGTCGAGGTCGTCGCGGTTGGCGATGACGTGGTCCACAAGTCCGTAATCCCGAGCCTCGTATCCCGACATGAAAAAGTCGCGATCGGTGTCCTTCTGAATCTGCTTCAGATCCTTCCCCGTGTGGAATTGGAGGATTTTGTTGATGGTATCCCGCATCCGAAGAATTTCCTTGGCCTGGATGGCGATATCGGCCGCCTGGCCCTGGGACCCGCCCATGGGCTGGTGGATCATGATCCGGGCGTTGGGC
>CAZWGY010000399.1:0-4589 GCA_964633575.1 uncultured Desulfobacteraceae bacterium | reverse complement strand
CCTGTCAATCGACAATTCCGGGCCGGCGTCCATCGTCCCGGCGTGGAGGAGCCATGAAAGAGACCCGATGGCGCGTCATCACCGGCGCGCCCTGCTCGGGAAAGACCACCGTGATCCGGATTCTGGCCGAGCGGGGATTTCCAACCGTGCCCGAAACAGCGCGGGCCTATATCGACGAGGAGCTCGGCAAGGGCCGGACCCTGGCCCGGATCAAGTCGGACCTGCATACCTTCGAACGGGAGATCCTGATGCGGAAAGTCCGGATCGAGCGGGATCTGCCGGCCGACGAAGTGGTTTTCCTCGACCGGGGCCTCCCCGACAGCATCGCCTATTACCGCCTCGACGGGCTCGACCCGGCCGAGCCGCTGCGGCTGAGCCGCCAGGTCCGGTACGAGGCGGTCTTTCACTTTGACCGGCTCCGGTTTCAGACCGACCCGGTGCGGTCGGAAAACGACGTGATCGCCGACCGGCTCGACCGGCTTATCGCCGAGGCCTACGCGGAGCTGGGGTATGCGCCGGTCCGGGTGGCCCCCGTTGATGTGGAACAACGGGTGAAGGCGGTGCTAGAGGGGGTTTAGCAACCCCTCCCGCTCCTTATCGGTGAGGTGGCGCCATTGGCCTTCGGGGAGCTCACCGAGCCGGATTCCGGCCACCCGGATTCGCTTAAGGGCGGTGACGTGGCCGCCGACCTTCCGGACCATCCGCCGGACCTGCCGGTTCCGGCCTTCCTGGAGAACGATCCGGAACCGGTTGGGCGACAGCCGCCTGACCCGGGCCTTCCGGGTTTTCCGGCCCATGAGCGGGAGCCCCTCGGCCATCTTTTTCAGAGCCCCGTCGGTGATGGGCCGGGCCAGGGTGACATCGTATTCCTTTTCGTGGTCAAAGGATGGGTGGAGCAGCCGGTGGTGGAGGGCTCCGTCGGAGGTGAGAAGGAGAAGGCCGGTGGAGTCCTTGTCGAGCCGGCCCACGGGGTAGAGTCGGACCGGGAGGTTTACCAGGTCCACCACCAGCTTCTCGCCGGGCTGCTCACAGGATGTCACATATCCCCGGGGCTTGTTCAGGGCCACGGTGACGGTGGTTTCGGGGAGGCGGACCGTCGTTCCGTCGCATTCCACCCGGTCCGCGGCCGGGTCCACCTTGACCCCCATTTCGGTGACCACGGCGCCGTTGACCCGGACCCGTCCCGCCTGGATGAGGGTTTCGCCGTGCCGTCGGGAGCAGACCCCGGCGGCGGAGAGGAATTTCTGCAGCCGCATCGCGATCCCCGCCCGGTCAGGACCGGTAGTCGGCGTTGATCCGGACGTATTCCACGGAGAAGTCGCAGGTGAGGACCGACGCCGTTGCTTCCCCGCCGTGGAGGTCCACGGTGATGGCGAATTCGGGGGTTTTGAGGACCTCCGTGGCCGCCGCCTCGGCCGCATCCCCTAAACCGACCCCGTTTTGGACCATCACGACGTCGTTGAACCGGATCTCGATCCGGTCGGGGTCCAGGGAGACCCCGGCCCGGCCCACCGCCGCGATGATCCGGCCCCAGTTGGCGTCTTCTCCAAAGAGGGCGGTCTTGACGAGGTTCGAGTGGGCCACGGTGTCGGCCACCCGCCGGGCCTCGCGATCGGTCCGGGCTCCCGTCACCACGATCTCCACCACCTTGGTGGCCCCTTCGCCGTCGCGGACCACCATCCGGGCCAGCTCCTTTAAGACCCCGTCCAGGGTTCGCTGGAACCGCTCCATCCGGGCGGGACCTTCGACCGTCGCTCCGGAGAGCCCGTTTGCCAGGACCAGGATGGTGTCGTTGGTGCTGGTGTCGCCGTCCACGGTGATCCGGTTGAAGGACCGGTCGGCGGCCCGGGTCAGGGACTCCCGGAGGGGAGCACCGTCGATGGCGGCGTCGGTGACCACGAAGCAGAGCATGGTCGCCATGTTGGGCCGGATCATCCCGGAGCCCTTGGCCACCCCGGTCACGGTGAAGGGGGTGCCGTCGATCTCCCCCTGGCGGGTGGCGATCTTGGTGACAAGATCCGTGGTGAGGATCGCCTCGGCAAAATCGGGGAAGCCGTCGGGGGAGAGTTGCCGGACCAGGTCGGGGACGGCCCGGCCGATCCGTTCGACCGGGAGGGGCTTGCCGATCACCCCGGTGGAGGCTACCAGGACCGAGGCCTCGGGGACATCGAGACCGTCGGCGGCGTACCGGCCCATGGCGATGGCGTCGGCCATGCCCGAGTCCCCGGTGCAGCAATTGGCGCACCCGCTGTTGGCGATGATCGCCTGGCACCGCCCGATCCGGACCCGTTCCCGGTCCAACCGCACCGGCGGCGCCTGGACCAGGTTCCGGGTAAAGACCCCGGCGGCGATGGCCGGGACCTCGGAGAAGATGATTCCGAGATCCTTTTTTCCGTTCTTCTTCAGGCCGGCCGCCACGGCTCCGGCCATAAACCCCGTACACCCAACCCGTTCCATAAATTGCTTCCCCCGTCCATCAAGGGTCCTGACGCGATGGTTTTCATCACGTCCACTGGTCGTTCCATCCGGTTTTCCGGATTTCATTTGACAGAATCGCCCATTGTTGTCAATGTACAAAGCTTTGGGTTGAATTGGATGAAACCTTAAATGACTGGAAAGGAGTCCCATGACCCCGTTTCGCTGCGAGCGGTGCAACGGTACGCTCAAAATTCACCGGACCTGACGGAAAGTCTCTCTCCGCTGCGGGTCCTGCGGCGCTGAATACCGGTTCGAACGGTTCGCCAACGCTTTTGACGACGCCATTGACGAGCAGCTCGGCAACGTCCGGTGCGACCGGCTGTGATCTTCCATGACCGTTATCAACAGCCTTTTTCCGGTTTTTGCCCTGATCGTTTTGGGCAACCGGCTCCGTCACCACGGTCTCACCGACCCGGCCTTTCTCAAGACCGCCGACCGGCTGGTCTATTTCATCTTTTTTCCGGTTATGCTTTTCTGGAAGATCGGCGGGGCCGCTACCTCGGGGATCGACTGGGGGCTGCCGGCGGCCGCCCTCCTGGCGGTGGTGGCCATGTTCCTGACCAGTCTCCTCTACATCCGGGTCTTCCGGGTCGGAGACTATCAGGCGGGGACCTTTTCCCAGAGCTGTTACCGGTTCAACACCTATATCGGGATGGCCATCGTGATCACCGCCCTGGGGGAGTCGGGGGTGACCCAGTTCGGCATCCTCATCGGGTTCGTCATCCCCTTTATAAATGTCCTGGCGGTTTCCACCCTGATCTGGTTTTCGGGGAAGCGGGTCAGCCTGGGCGACCGGGTCCGGGTGACGGGCCGGTCCATCGTGACCAACCCGCTGATCCTGGCCTGCCTGGCCGGGATCATCTATGCCCGGCTGGTCAACACCTTCCCGGTCTTTATCGATAACACCTTCCGGCTGACATCCATGGTCACTCTCCCCCTGGCCCTGCTGTCCATCGGCGGGGCCCTCACCTTCGACTCCCTTCGGGGCCACCTTCGGCTGTCCCTGGCCGCGTCGGCCGTCAAGCTGATCCTCTTCCCGGTCGTCGGTTACCTCTTTTTCCGCCTTTTCGACGTCACCGGGGTGGCCTTCCGGGTGGGGATGATCTTTTTCGCCCTGCCGACGGCCACTTCCATCTACGTTCTGTCCTCTCAGCTTAACAGCGACACCGAGCTGGCTTCGGCCAGCATCGTGGTCTCCACGGTCCTGTCCTTTTTCTCCCTGTCGGCGGCCCTGATCCTGACCTGACGGAGACGGGCGAAGATGAGCGGGAGCTTTAAGCTGGTCATCGAATACGACGGCACGGATTTTCACGGCTGGCAGCGCCAGAAGGGGGACCGGACGGTCCAGGGGGAGATCGAGGGGGCGATGGAGACGATCACCGGCCGGCGGGTCCCGGTGACCGGCGCCGGCCGGACCGACGCCGGGGTCCATGCCCTGGGGCAGGTGGCTCACATCCATTGCCCCACGGACTTGTCGGCCGAGGCCATCCAAAACGCGATTAACGCCCTCACCGGAGATGATCTGGTGATCCGGTCCTGTACGCCGGTCCCCGAGACCTTCCACGCCCGGTTCGACGCCCGGGGCAAGACCTACCGCTATCGGATCCATAACGGTCCCCTGCCGTCGCCGATCGGCCGGCGGTTCGAATGGTGGGTCCGGACGCCCCTGGACCCGTCGGCCATCCGGACCGCCCTCCCCCTTATGATCGGAACCCATGACTTTTCGGCCTTCGAGGGGGCCGGGAGCCCCCGGGCCCATTCGGTCCGGACGGTGACCGACGCCCGGATCGACGAGGACGGCGACGGCCGGATAACCTTTACGGTCTCGGCGGACGGCTTTCTGCGCTACATGGTCCGAAACCTGGTGGGGGCGCTGGTGGCGGTGGGGTCGGGGAAGCTCTCCTTCGACCGGGTCGCCGCTATCCGGGACGGCCGGGATCGGACCCGGGCCCCGGCTACGGCCCCGCCTCACGGGCTTTGTCTCGTCCGGGTCGATTACGGATAAATTCTCATGACCGGGGCACCACGATCACCCCCGTGTATGAAAATGGTTTTTGGCCTTGATCATCATTTCGGCCACACGGCATTCAGACCTAACCCCCCTAGCCCCC
>CAZWGY010000398.1:0-4654 GCA_964633575.1 uncultured Desulfobacteraceae bacterium | reverse complement strand
TGGAGCAGATCGAGCTGTTCGGGGAGCGATGAGAGGAACAGGCTCAAGACGTTATCCAATAGGGCCTCGTCACCGCCGACCCGGTTGAGCAGCTCGGTCCGGTCGAAGACCCGGCCGTTTCCGATGGGCGGCGGTTCATCCGGCGGGGCCGGAGCCGCCGGCGCTCCGGATATGCAGCGGTCGATGGCATCCCGGAGCCGCTCCGGCTCGATGGGCTTGGCCACGTAATCATCCATTCCCGCCGCCAGGCACCGCTCCCGGTCCCCCTTCATGGCGTGGGCGGTCATGGCGATCACCGGGACATCGGAGCGGGTGGCCCAGGCGTCGGCATCCCGAAGCCGCCGGGTGGCCTCGAACCCATCCATTTCCGGCATCTGAATGTCCATGAGCACCAGGTCATAGGCGATCTCCCGCAGGACATCGAGGGCCTCGCGGCCGTTTTCAGCGGTATCGGCGGTGTGGCCGAGCTTTTTGAGAATCCCGAGGCCCACCTTCCGGTTGGCCGGGTTGTCTTCCACCAGGATGATCTTCAGCGGTGAGGCCGTCTCATCGGCGTCGGCCGGCGGGACCGCCGGGGTCCCGGCCGACGGTTTGGCGCCCTTCTCCCGACGACTTTCCGCGGTCCGGCGAGCGTCGGCCCCCTTTTCCAGAACCGAGGTAAACCAGAATGTGGTCCCTTCGCCCACCCGGCTCCGCACCGACAGCTCACCGCCCATGATCCGGGCCAGATGAGCGGAAATGGTCAACCCCAGCCCCGTGCCGCCGTACTTCCGGCTCATGGAGCTGTCCCCCTGGGAAAAGGGCTTAAACAGGCCGTCCAGCCGGTCTTCCGGGATGCCGATGCCCGTGTCGGCCACCTCCACGAGGAGGGTGGCGTGGGTGTCGGTCTCCGACTCGGAAAACAGCCGGACGGTCACACCGCCCGTCTCGGTGAACTTCACCGCGTTGCCCACCAGGTTCATCAGAATCTGACTCAGCCGGGCCGAATCCCCCACCAGGCGGGTGGGAACCCCGGCCGCGGTCTCCCGGGCAAGGGTCAATCCCTTTTCCCGGGCCTTGACCGTAAACATCTCCAGAACGTTTTCCACGGTATCGACGACGTCGAAATCAATGGATTCGAGATCGAGCTTGCCGGCTTCGATCTTGGAAAAATCGAGGATGTCGTTGATGAGCGCCATCAGGATCTCCGAGGAGATCCGGATGGTGTCCAGGAATTCCCGCTGTTCCTCGTTGAGCCCGGTGTCTTCGAGCAGGCCGGCCATTCCGATGATGGCGTTCATGGGGGTCCGGATCTCGTGACTCATATTGGCCAGAAACTCGCTTTTGGCCCGATTGGCGTTCTCGGCCGCCTTTTTGGCGGTTTCGAGAGCTACCAGAGTGCTCTGGAGGCGATCTTCGGATGCCCGTTTTTCGGTGATGTCCTCCAGGATGCCCAAAAGGGTTTCGGGGGTCCCGTCTTCACCATGGATGGGCACCTTGATGGTGTGGGCCAGGATGCCGCCCCGCCTGGTGGTCACCCGTTCCTCGGAGATATCGACGATCCGCCCCCCGCGCATCACCTCCTCGTCGGTCTCCCGATAAATCCGGGCCTCTTTCGAATCCGTGAAGAGTTCCCAGTCGGTCCAGCCCAGAATCTGTTCCCGGCGGACGCCGAAAATCGACTCCATTCGGGCATTCCAGATGGTGAAGCGATAGTCGTTGCGGGCGTCTTTGGCAAAGACCCCCACCGGGAGGTTCTCAACAACCTGGCTTAAGAAATTCCGATGGCGGTAGATGGCCCCTTCGGAGCGCTTCCGCTCGGTGATGTTATAATGAACCACCACGACGTAATCTGCTCCCTCGGCCGTAAACCGGCTGGCCTGGAGCATAAACCAGCGATTCTCGGTGGGGCTGTGACAGGGATATTCGAGGGAGTAGCTTTCCTGGTGGCCCGTCAGCAGCTCCCGGAATGCCCGGGCCACCGACGGAGCTTCTTCCGCGCGCTCTCCACATGCCCGCTCGCAGACGTCGATGTAGTTTTCGCCGATGCCGGCGTCCGGCTCCGCCCATCCGTTCCGCTCGGCAAAGCGCCGCCAGGCCGCGTTCACGGCGATGACCGTGCCCGTTCCGTCGAGGATGGCCACGTGAGCGTGGAGCGAATCCACCACGGATTGCAAGAACCCTTCCGATTGGGTGACGGGTCGGCGGGAGGCGGGTGCCGACGGGTCCGGGTGCTGATCTGTTTCCATCACTGTCTTCTCCTCTCCCGCAAGTCTGATAAAGCGGAATGTCCGCATCGACCCCGCGCCTTGTTAGCGCGGTTGACGGCCGGAATCCCTTCGGATATGATGAATTCCTCAGTTAGGACGGCAGTATAACCCAAATCAACCCATTGATAAACGATCTTTTTGAAAGGACCGCCCCCGCTTTATGACCTCACCCTTACAGCGCGTTCAGAAAACCGCCGACTTCCTCCGGGAAAGGCTCGACACCCCGCCCCTGATCGGCCTGCTGACCGGCACGGGCCTCGGAGGGATCACCCGATCGCTTGCCGTGGACGGCAGCCTTCCCTATCGTGACATCCCCCACTTTCCCGTCTCGACGGTGGCCGGTCACACCGGCCGCCTCGTCTGGGGCCGGCTGGCGGAGGTGCCCGTGGTCGCCCTCGAGGGCCGGTTCCACCTCTACGAAGGCTATTCTCCCGCCGATGTGACCTTTCCCATCCGGGTCATGCAGGCCCTCGGTGTCGGGACCGTTATCCTCTCCAACGCCGCCGGGGGCCTCAACCCCAACTTCTCCCCCGGCGAGATCATGGTCATCCGGGACCACATCAACCTCACCGGCGAAAACCCGCTGGTCGGGCCCAACGAGGACATGTGGGGCATCCGGTTTCCCGACATGAGCCGGGCTTATGCCCCGGATCTCGCCCGGACCGCCGCCCGCATTGGCGCTGATCGGGAGCTTGGGGTCCGGGATGGAGTTTACGCCGGACTCAAGGGACCGTCCCTGGAAACCCCGGCCGAAGTCCGACTCCTGAGGACGGCCGGCGCGGATGCCGTGGGCTTTTCCACGGTGCTGGAAACCATCGCCGCCGTCCACGCCGGGATGGATGTTCTGGGGCTGTCCACCATCACCAACGTCCATCAGCCGGACCAGCCGGAGCCGGCTACCCTCGAGGAGATCATTTCGGTGGCGGAAGACGCCGCGCCCCGGCTGGAAGCCCTCCTTCGAGGGGTTGTGGAGGCGATCCATGGCTGAGCTGATGATCCGAAACGGTTACATCCTGACGATGGACGGAAAGGACCGCCGGTTTCCCGACGGCGTGGTGGCCATCGACTCCGGCGAGATCACCGCCGTGGGACCGGCGTCGGAGATCCCAACCGATCCGGCGGCCCGGATCATCGACGCCCGAGGCGGGATTATCCTGCCCGGCCTGATCAACGCTCACACCCACGCGGCCATGACCCTGTTCCGGGGAATCGCCGATGACCTGCCGCTCATGACATGGCTCAACGATCACATCTTTCCGGCCGAGGCGACCCTCGACGCCGACCGGGTCCGGGCCGGCACACGGCTGGCCTGTGCCGAGATGATTCGTTCCGGCACCACCTGCTTCTGCGACATGTATCTCTTCGAAGGGGCGGTCGCCGACGCGGCCCGGGAAGCCGGGATGCGGGCGGTGGTGGGCGAAGTCCTCTACGACTTCCCCTCCCCGAGCTACGGCCCCATCGACAAGGGGTTTGCCCACACCCGGGCCCTGATCGAGCAGTGGGCGGACGATCCCCTGGTCACCATCGCCGTCGAGCCCCATTCCCCCTATCTCTGCGCCCCGGATCTCCTCCGGGAGGCGGCGGCCCTGGCCCGGTCCTATAAAGTCCCCCTGGTGATTCACCTGTCGGAGACGGCCCAGGAGGTGGAGACCGTCCGGAAAAGCCACGGCCGGACCCCGGTCGGGCATCTGGCTCACCTCGGCGTCCTCGGCCCGGACCTTGTCGCCCCCCACTGCGTGGCCCTGACGGACGATGATATCCGGCTCCTCCGGGACGCCGACGTGAAGGTGGTCCACAACCCGGAAAGCAACATGAAGCTCGCCTCGGGCGTGGCTCCGGTGCCGCGGTTGCTCGACGCCGGGGTCCTCGTGGCCCTGGGCACGGACGGGCCGTCCAGCAACAACGACCTCGACCTCTTCGCCGAAATGGACACCGCCGCAAAGCTCCACAAGGTCACGACCCTGGACCCGACGGTCCTCGACGCCACAACGGTCCTGAAGATGGCCACCATCGACGGGGCCCGGGCATTAGGGCTCGACCATCGCACCGGTTCCCTGGAGCCGGGCAAACGGGCCGATCTGATCATCGTCGATACCAATGCGCCCCACCTGACTCCCCTCTACCATCCCGACTCCCACCTCGTTTACGCCGCCCGGGGAAGCGACGTGGTCACGACGATAGTTGACGGCCGGATACTCATGGAGGACCGGCAACTGATGACATTGGACGAGGATGCGGTGATGGAGAGGGCCAAAGAGATCGCCGAAGCGATCCGCCGGTCGATCAATATCGATCGGGATTGACGGGGAAGGGGATATCATGCCGGGAGCGCGAAAATTTCTTTTTCGCCGTCCATGCGCCAGGATTCATCCCCATGCACGAGGCCGGCCGAAATCAGGTATAAA
>CAZWGY010000397.1:0-4663 GCA_964633575.1 uncultured Desulfobacteraceae bacterium | reverse complement strand
TGATCGCCAACATGAGCCACGAGCTGCGGACCCCCCTGAACGCGATCATCGGCTACGGCCAGATTCTCCTCAAGGACGAGACCCTCTCGGCGGACCACGCGGAGAAGGTGGTCATCATGAAGCAAAGCGGCGAGCATCTCCTCACGGTTATCAACGACATTCTTGACCTGGCCCGGATCGAGGCGGGTAAAATGGAGATCGAGCCCAAACCAACGGACCTCCACCGCCTGATCTCGACCGCCGTCGAGATGATCCGGCTCCAGGCTGACCGGAAGGGGATTAAGCTGTCCCAAACCGTCCATCCGTCCACTCCGCGGCGGGTTCTCTGCGATGACAAGCGGCTCCGGCAGGCTCTGTTGAACCTCCTTTCCAACGCGGTGAAGTTCACCGAATCGGGGTGGGTGGAGCTGCTGGTCCGCCCGGTCGGCGACCGGATTCGATTCCGGGTGGCCGACACCGGAACCGGGATTGCCGAAGACCAGCGGGAGGCCATCTTCGAGCCGTTTCACCAGACCGCCAACGTCCTCACCAGGGAGAGCGGCACCGGCCTGGGGCTGTCCATCACCCGGAGCCTGGTGGGGCTGATGGGCGGTCGGGTCCACGTGGAAAGCGAGGTCGGCGAGGGCAGCGTGTTTCACTTTGACATCGAGCTGCCCGAGGTTCATGATGAACCGTTGCCGTCGGAAGCCGAGGGGACCGGCTGGGTGGTCACCGGCTACCAGGGACGGCGGCGGCGGGTCCTGGTGGTGGATGATGAATCCTCGAACCGAAAAGTCATCCGGGATATGCTCGAGCCCCTGGGGTTTTCGGTCCGGGAGGCGGTGAGCGAGGACGAGGCTCTGGATCACTTCAGCCGCTTTCGTCCGGACGTGGTGATGACCAATCTGATGATCCCCGACGCCCGGGGGATCGACCTGATCCGACGGCTCCGGTCAGAGCAGACGGGAGGCGGGCCGGTCATCATGGTCATCTCCGGCAAGGTGGAGCCCGAGGTCCGGGAGTTGGTCCGCGAGGCCGGGGCCGATGACTACCTGATCAAGCCGGTGTCCCTGGATGCGGTGCTGGACCGCCTGAAGCAACGCCTCGGCCTGAAATGGGTCATCGAGGAGCGGCGGCGCGCCAGGGCGGCCGAACTCCCCAAAGACGACGCGGACAAGCCGGTGGCGCCCCCTTCCAGGGAAGACCTCCAGGCCCTCTACACTCTGACCCGGATGGGATATGTATCCGGGATATCGGCTTACGTCCGGAAGCTGGCCGAATCCGACCCCGAAACGGCCGGGTTCCGCCGGGCGATCGAGCGCCGCCTCGCCGAATTCGACCTCGAAACCATCAGCCAATGGATCGAGCAATGGATGGGAGACGACCCATGAGCACGCCAGGCATCACTGACGGAACCGTCCTGATCGTGGATGACGACCCCCATAATCTGGGGATACTGAGCACGTATCTCGAAAACGCCGGACTTACCCTGCTGGTCGCCCGTAATGGGGCCAAGTGCCTGGACAGCGCCCGATTAGGCCAGCCCGATGTGATCCTGCTGGACATCATGATGCCGGGGATGGACGGCTATGAGACCTGCCGACGGCTCAAGGAGCACCCGGAGACCCGGGACATCCCGGTGATCTTCCTCTCCGCCCTGGGTGAAACCGATAATATCGTCAACGGGTTCGATGCCGGAGGCGTGGATTACATCAAAAAGCCGTTCCAGGAGGAAGAAGTTCTGGCTCGGGTGAAGGCTCATGCCACCATCCGACGGCAGGAAAGGCATTTGTTGGCCGCCAACCAGGCCCTCGAAGCGGAGGTGGCCGAGCGGAAGCGGATCGAAACGGAGCTGACTGAAAGCCGGGAGTGGTACCGGGTCCTTTACGAGGCGGTGACCGATGCCCTGTATGTTCTGGAATTCGGACCTGATGACACACCGGGTAATTTCATCGCGGTCAACGATGTGGCTTGCGAGATGCTCGGATACTCCCGCGAAGAGCTCATGGAGATGTCCCCGGTCGATATCGCCGCGCCGGAATCAGATACTGATCCCGCAGCCATTACCCGAAAGCTGGCTCAAGGAGGAACGCTGACTTTTGACCAAGTCCATCTGGCCAGGGATGGTCGGCGGATTCCGGTGGAGATCCACGCCAGATCGTTTGATTTGGCGGGAAAGCGGCTGGTCCTCGCCCTCGTCCGGAACATCTCCGACCGGAAGCGGGCCGAGGGCGAGCGGCTCCGGATGGAGCGCCGGGTCCAGATGATCCAGCGCCTGGAGAGCCTCGGGATCATGGCCGGGGGGATCGCCCACGACTTCAACAATATCTTGATGGCGGTCCAGGGAAACATCGAGCTGGCCAAAGACGACATCCCCCCGGACGCATTCGGTCACAAGGCCCTTGAGGAAGCGGAAAAGGCGTCCAACCGGGCCACGGCCCTGGTCCGGCAGATGCTGGCCTATTCGGGAAAGGGGCACTTCGTGGTCAGCCCGGCGGATGTGAAACCGCTCATCGAGTCCTTTGCCGAGCTCCTTCAGTCGGCGGTGCCCCCCAAGGTGACTATCCATTGCGAGCTCCAAGCGGGGCTGCCGCTCGTGACCTGCGATGAAACCCAGATTCAGCAGGCCCTGGTAAACCTGGTGGTCAACGCCGCCGAATCTTATGACCCGGAGATCGGCGGGCCGGTTACGGTGTCGTCAAAGGTTCGGATCTGTGACGAGGTTTGCCTGGCCGCCACCTTTCCCGACGCCTTTATGGGCTACGACCCGCCCTTTATGGCGGGCCGGTATGTGGCCATCACGGTGGCCGACGATGGGTGCGGGATGGACGAGGAGACGCGGAAACATCTTTTCGAGCCGTTTTTCTCCACCAAATTTCAGGGCCGGGGGCTCGGGCTGGCCGCGGTTCTCGGGATTGTCCGGGGGCATAAGGGGTACATCGAGGTGGATTCCGTGCCGGATCGGGGCACCGTGTTCACGATCCTGCTGCCCGCGATGGCCGAGGAATCGTCCCGGTCCGAACGGGAGCTGACGGCGGCACCCGAAACGGCGAGCGGGGAAGGCAGGATTCTGGTGGTGGATGACGAGGCTCCGATCCGGTCCCTGACCCGCGGGATGCTCGAGCGGCTGGGCTACACGGTGATCTGTGCCGCCGACGGCATCGAGGCCATGGACCTCTTCACCAGGGCCGAGGCGGGGATCGGCGCGGTCCTGATCGACTTGAGCATGCCGGGGATGAGCGGCGTGGAGGTCCTGCGGGCGTTGCGGCTGGCGGACCCGTCAATCCCGGCGATCCTCACCAGCGGCTATGCCGTGGACGAGATCCAGAGCCGGTACGGCAATGAGGGGTTCAACGGCTTTCTCCAGAAACCGTTTCGAATGGCCGATCTGGGGCGGGTTATGGCGGAAGTAATGCAGGGCCGATAGAGACCTCCGAGGTTTCCAAGACGTTGGAACCTCGGAGGTCCATGGATTCAGGCCAACGCCCTTACAAATCCGGGGGGGTTTCCGTCTCCCCCGCTTCATAAGCCACGCACCGGTTTCGCCCGGCCGCCTTGCCCCGGTAGAGGGCCTCGTCAGCCTTACGGATACAGTCGTCAATGCTATCGCCGGGGGTGCAGGCCATGACGCCGAAGGTCATGGTGACCTTCAGGGGGCGGTCCTCGCATTCAAAGCTGAGCGATTCCACGGCCGACCGGAGAGATTCAGCGAGGACGGCCGCGCCGTCAAGCCGGGTATCGGGTAGAAGCAGGAGAAACTCCTCGCCGCCCCACCGTCCCACCTGGTCGCCGCCCCGAATCCGGTCCTTCAGGGTGCCGGCGACTCCCTTGAGCACGGCGTCCCCGCAATTGTGACCATACTGGTCGTTGACCTGCTTGAAGTGGTCGATGTCGGACAGGAGCAGGGAAAAGCCGGACTCATTCCGGGCCGACCGGCGCTGCTCGGATTCGATCCGCTCGATCATGGCCCGGCGGTTGAACAGGCGGGTGAGCGGGTCGATCCGGGAGAGGTTGTGGAGGTACTCCCGGTATTTCTTCAGGCGCAGGTGGGTCCGGATCCGGGCCACCAGCTCGTCAGTGTAGAAGGGCTTGGTGATGTAATCGACCCCGCCGGCGGCAAACCCCTTGGCGATGCTCTCTTCGTCCTTGTGAACGGCGGTGACGAAGATCACCGGGATGTCGGCATAATCGTCCACCTCCTGAAGCTTCCGGCAGACCTGGTAGCCGTCCATCTCGGGCATCTTGATGTCCAGGAGGATAAGGTCCACCTTTGTCTGGGCCAGGGCGTTGAAAACCTTGGTGCCGCTGAGCACGAAGTGGAGATGGAAGTTGTGTTTCTTGAGGATGTTGCCGATGACCTGAAGGTTTTTCGGGTTGTCATCGACCACCAGGATGTGGCTTCCCGCCAGATCGACCCCGAGCTCTTCGTCTTTCATCCAAGCCCTCTTTATGATTGACGATTTGACCCAACGCGGTTTTCAGGGATCGCGAAACGGAACCCCCAAATCCGCTGAAGTGTTTGGTTAGACGACCCTATCGGAAACATTTACCCATCGAGCTTCGATTGTATCAGCGGATAGATCAGCCCCGCATTCGGCTTTGGTCATCGTTTGGGCCATTCGACGCACACGGCTCATCAAACCCCTCCCCCCGGCCCCCTCCCCTAAAGGAGAGGGGGTGATAT
>CAZWGY010000396.1:0-4670 GCA_964633575.1 uncultured Desulfobacteraceae bacterium | reverse complement strand
CCCCCCTAGCCCCCCTTCCCTAAAGGGAAGGGGGGAATGATCATGCCTTGATTTCAGGCAGATAATATAGTTGATGTCACCCCCTCTCCTTTAGGGGAGGGGGCCGGGGGGAGGGGTTTGATGAGCCGGGTGATTCGAATGGCCCAAACGATGCTCATGGCCTCTGACATCCATGCCGGAGCGCCCGCCGCCGGGCGCTCCGGTTTCACCTCGCCAATCCCATCATCAGACAATCGATTCCGTCCACCCCGATATGAATCAGCAAGCCGACGGCGGCGGCCCGCAATCGGGGGATCGCCAGCCCCAGCCCGTAGGCCCCTATTGCCGGGGCCGAATGGAGCGGGTGGGTCCCCAGGCTGCACCGGTTCGGGTCGAAAACCGGGTCGGCCAGGAGGTGGTCGATGTCCACCGCCATGGTAGCGATCATTATGGCGTAGGCCCGGAGCGGGTGGGGTCGAAACCAGAGCCGGGCCGCGAGCGCCGGGACCAACAGGTGGATCAGGAGATGGAGGGCCGACCGGATCACCGGACCGACCCCGCAAGCCTTGACTTTGCCGGGAAGATGGGCGACAGTGGCCGATCATGAACCGATGACCCAGAGACCGGCAAAGGACGGACAACGAGATGAACGTGCATGAGTATTGCCCCCGGAAAGTGGTTTCCGCCGCGGAAGCGGTGACGAAGATCAAACGGGGCAGCCGGGTTTTTATCGGCACCGGCTGCGGTGAACCCCAGCATCTGATCAAGACGATGGTCGAAGAGCCGTCCATGCAGGACGTGATGCTCTACCAGATGTTTTCCTCCACCCTGGCCGATTACGTGGAAGACGACGCCTTTCTCAAGCGGTTCTCGCTCAAGCTGTTTTTTATCAGCCGGAACATGCGGGAGGCCGCATTCGAGGGGCGGATCGATTACATCCCGGCCTATCTCTCCCAGATTCCCCGGCTTTTCTACAGCCGGCGGATCGGCCTGGACGTGGCCATCATCCAGGTGAGCCCGCCCGACCGGTTCGGTTACTGTTCCCTCGGCGTCTCGGTGGACATCACCCGATCCGGGATGGTCAACGCCAAAATGGTCATCGCCCAGGTCAACGCCCGGATGCCCAAGACCTGGGGCGATTCCTTCGTCCACGTGGACGAGCTCGACTGGCTGGTTCTCCACGACGAGCCTCTGGTCGAGACCCTGACCGATTCGTTCATCGCCGACACCCGGCGTGACGAGGTCTCCCGGCGGATCGGCCTCTACGTCTCCCAGCTCGTGGACGACGGGGCCACCCTCCAGATCGGCTTCGGGTATCTCCCCAACACCATTCTCCAGTATCTCGACAAAAAGCGGGATCTGGGGATTCACACCCAGCTCATCACCGACGGTCTCCTGCCCCTTCTGGAAAAGAAGGTTATCACCAACAAGAAAAAGACCCTGATCCCCGGCCGGGTGGTGGCATCGCTCTGCATGGGCTCCGAGCGGATCTACCGGTACGTGGACAACAACCCGATGTTCTATTTCCGGTCCTCGGAGTACGTCAACGACCCGGCGGTTATTGCCCGGAACGATAACCTTATCTCAATCTCATCGGCCCTCGAGGTGGACCTCACCGGCCAGGTGGCCTCCGATTCCATGGGAGACCGGTTTTACAGCGGGATCGGCGACCAGGTGGACTACCTCCGGGCCAGTGCCATGTCCGCGGGCGGGTTTTCCATCATCGCTCTCCCCTCCACCGCCAGGAACGGGACCGTCTCCCGGATCGTCCCTCAGCTCAGCAAGGGCGCCGGAGCCGCCACTACCCGAGCCGACATCTTCTTCGTGGTCACCGAATACGGGATCGCCGAGCTTCGGGGCAAGAGCATCTACCAGCGAGTGATGGAGCTGGCCCAGATCGCTCATCCCAAGTTCCGCGAGGGCCTCATCGAATCGGCCAAGAAGCACCGGTACATTTTCGCAGACCAGCTCCCCCCGTCACAGGAGGACCTCCTCTTTCTCGAAGGCTACAAGAGCACCCTGGAGCTGAAAAACGGCCGGGTCGCCGAGTTCCGGCCCCTCTTGCCCTCAGACGAGTTCGCCTACCGGAATTTCTTCTACTCCCTCCAGGAGCGGACCATCTACTACCGTTTTTTTTACAAGATGAAGCTCTTCTCCCACGAGGTGGTCCAGAAGCAGTGGGCCAGCGTCGATTACCGGAAAAACATGTCGCTCCTCGGCCTGGTCCAGCGGGGGGGCCAGAAGGAGATCATCGCCATCGGCTCCTATGCCGAGGCCAGCGAGACCCTCGCCGAGGTCGCCTTTGTGGTCCGTGAGGACTTTCAGGGGATGGGGATCGCCTCATATCTTTTGGGGGAGCTGGAGGTCATCGCCCGGGAAAACGGATACACGGGGTTTTACGCCACCGTGCTCCGGGAGAACGCGGCCATGGTCCACGTCTTTAAAAAGCGTTATCCGGATGCCCGGACCACCCCGGCCAGCGGCGAAATCGAGATCCTAATGGATTTCGACAACGCGGTGGACCGGGCGGATGCCGGCCGATCCGCCGACGGCTGAGGTGATGGCCCTGGGTTCGACGGCCTGGATCGGACATCTCCGGGCCGGGGCCGCCGCCCTCGGTGTTGAAGTCGGCCCGGAAGCCGCCGCCCGGATGGCCCGCCACGCCGAAGCCATGATTCAGTGGAACCGCCGGGTCAACCTCACCGCCATCACCGACCCGGCCGAAGTGGCGGTCAAGCATTTTGTCGATTCCGCCGCGGCCGTCCTCCGGGTAGATTCCGGGGACCGGGTCCTCGATATCGGCTCCGGGGCCGGGTTTCCCGGCCTGGTGATCAAGCTTCTGGTACCCGATTCAACGGTCACCCTGGTGGACGCGGTGCGGAAAAAGGCGAGCTTTCTGGCTCACGTGATCGGTCTGCTGGGCCTTTCCGGTATCCAGGCCCGCCACGTCCGGGCCGAGGACCTGGCCGCCGAAGCTGACCGCTGGGACCGGGTGGTCTGCCGGGCCGTGGCCGATCTCCCTGAAATCATTCGGCTGGCCCGTCCGCTTCTGGCCCCCGGCGGGCGGATCATCGCGCTCAAGGGAAGGCTTTCCGACGCCGAGCTGGCCGGGGCCCGGGAGATCGCCGACGGCCCCGTCGAGACGGTCCCCTACCGGCTCCCCGGCCTCGGCGACCGCCGGACGCTGGTGATCCACGCCCCTTCGAGCCGGTCCGGTGGGTCCGCCCCCGCCCAGGAAAAAGCCGACTCCAGCGATTCCCCCGACCCCAGGGAGATCAAAAGATCGTCCACCGCAAACAAGCCCACCGACTCGATCAGAAACCGGGCCGCCGACAGCGAGAGCGCGTAGGCGTCCATCACCGCTTCCCGACTCCCGCTCAGGGTCTCGGGCAGGTCCGACAGCCGGGGGACCCGGCCGGCTTCGATCCGTTCCCGGGCCCGGGCCAGCTTCCGCTCGACGGCCGCCGGCGGGTCGGAGAGGTGCTGGGCCAGGCCCTCGTTGAGCCACCATGGACATCGGCCGGCGGAAAGGTCGAAGACAAGGGCGTGGACGTATTCGTGCCGGAGGACGGTCGTCAGGGTCTCCGGGTCGTATCCGGCCACCGGGATTTTGATCTGCCCCTCGTAAACCCCGCCGGCCCACCGGGGCGATCCGGTGATGTCGAAAAAAGCCTTACGGGTGAGGAGGGTCACGGCGATGGGTCGGCTAGGCCAGGCCCCCATGGCCTGGCCCACCTCGAACCAGGCGTCGGTAAGGGCGTCCATGACAAAGGATTTAAGGGCCGGGGACCGCTCCCCGTCAAACCGGACGGTGAACCGGTGATCGGCCACCGTGTCGAGCCCCCCGCTGGCCGCGATCTGCCGATCCAGCCGAGCCACTTTCGCGGCCAGGGTCGGATCATCCGGCCGGATGTCCAGAGCCCGGCGGAAGTGATCGGCCGCCGCCTCGGTCCGGTCGGTGAGATAGGCGATCTCCCCGAGCCCCACCAGGGCGGTGGGGTTCTCCGGATCGACGGCGAGGGCATCGGCAAAGGCCGTTTCGGCTGGGTCGTAGAGGGCCTGCTTTAAAAGGGCGGTCCCCAGCCCCGTCAGGAGGGCCGGGTCCCGGGGGGCAAACCGCAGACCGCGCTCGAACCGGGCCGCCGCATCCACCCACCGGCCGGCGGCCAAAGCGTCCTCGCCGGACCGCCGGGAGAGGCGGGCCAGAAGCGCCGTCAGGTCGTCATCGCCCTCACCGCGCTCCCAGACCGCGTGAAGCCGCTCATAAGCGGCCTCCCAGCGCCCTTCGGCCATCAGGCGAGCGGACTCGGCGTCCACGCCGTCGGGCACTGAGGCGAAAGCCGGCGGGAAAACGGCCATCATCAGGGCGATGGCCATCCAAAAGATCCGTCGAGTCAAAAGATGTGTCATGATCGGCGAGCTCCTTATAAACCCTCATGACCGGGGCACACGATCACCCCCGTGCATGAAAATGGATTAAACCACGAATCACACGAATCAGAATTAAAAATTAGTGTGATTTGTATTCTTCGTGGTTCTGTATTCTAACGATAAACCCTCATGATCGGGGCGGGGCACCACGATCACCCCCATGCATGAAAATGGATTTAAACCACGAAACACACGAAAAACACGAAAAAAAAAATTAGAATTAAAAATTAGTGTGAATTGGTGTTTATTCGTGGTTCTGA
>CAZWGY010000395.1:0-4695 GCA_964633575.1 uncultured Desulfobacteraceae bacterium | reverse complement strand
CCAGGGTAAAGGCCCCGGCGTCCGCGCCCCGGATTACGGCCTCGCCGATCCGGTCGAGGGCTCCGGCCGGGAGCCGGGTGTCGGCGTGGAGGAAGAGGAGCACTTCCTCCCGAGCGACCGCCGCTCCGGCGTTCATCTGGACGGCCCGCCCCCGGGCCGCGACCTGTTTTCGGACTTGGGCGTCATCGATCCAATCGAGGGTCCGGCCTTGACAATCGCCGTCCACCACAATAACTTCATCGGTTTGGGCCAGACCGGCCGCCGGGAGCGCCGCCAGGGTAGCGCCGATGCCGGCCGCTTCCCGGTAAACCGGGATGATGACCGAGACGGCGGGCCGGAAGGCCGATTCGCTGGATGAACGGAAAGGGCGCATGACACCATTTCAAACCCGTTTGAAAAACGGGGTGGCCGAGGGGCTCCGGAAGGGGTGGAGCGGTTTTATCTGGATGCTGGAGATCCTCGTGCCGGTCTCCTTTCTCACGGTCCTGCTGGAGTACAGCGGCTGGCTGGACCGGATCGACTTTCTCCTCTCGCCCCTGATGGGGTTGTTGTCCCTTCCCCCGGCGGCGGCTCTCCCGATCCTGGTGGGGATGCTCACCGGGATTTACGGGGCCATCGCCGCCATGTCGGTCCTTCCCTTTACCGTCGATCAGATGACCCTCATGGCCATCTTCGTCCTCATCTCCCACAACCTCGTTCAGGAGGGGATCATCCAGGGCCGTTCGGGGATCAACCCGATTTTGGCCACCGTCGCCCGGCTGACGGCTTCGGTTCTGACGGTTGTTGTGGTGGCCCGGTTTCTGGACGCCGGGGTTGATCCGGTGGCTTCGACCCAAGCGGCGGGAGCGGCGGCCGGGGGCCTGTCCGCCGTTCTGGCCGACTGGTGCGTGGCCACGGCCTATCTGAGCCTCAAGATTTTCGGGATCATCATGGCCCTGATGGTGGTGATGGGCCTGATGAAGCATTTCAACCTCATCCCCTTCATTCTCCGCCCCCTGACCCCGGCCCTTAAAGCCATGGGGCTCGACCGGGAGGTGGGGCTCCTCTGGCTCACCGCCGTGGTTTTCGGGCTGAGCTACGGGGCGGCGGTGATTGTCGAGGAGACCCGGGACGGCCAGGTGCCCCCGGAGATGCTCACCCGTCTCCACGTCTCCATCGGGATCAACCACTCGATGGTGGAAGACCCGGCCCTCTTTCTCCCTCTGGGGATCGGAGCTTTCTGGCTCTGGGTCCCCCGGCTGATCACGGCGGTCTTGGCCGTCCGGCTGGTGGCTTTCCACGATCACGTCCGGGGGATCGCCCGGGCGGACGGCCCCCCGGCAACCTAAGCGCGAAGCCCGCCGGTCAGGTCACTTCCTTCCGGATCTCTTTCTTGTTGATTTTTCCGACGCTGGTCTTGGGGATGGCGTCAACAATGAGCACGGAGTTGGGAACCCCGTATTTGGGGATGGTCCCGTTCTCCACGTAGGTCATGCAGAAGGCTTTGATGGCATCCTCGTCCACCCCCTCCTTCCGGTCGGCCTTGAGGACCACCATGGCCAGGGGCCGCTCCCCCCACTTCTCATCGGGGACGCCGACCACCGCCACCTCGCTTACGGCCGGGTGCTGGCTGATGATGTCCTCCAGTTGGAGGGATGAGATCCATTCCCCGCCGGTCTTGATGACGTCCTTAAGCCGGTCGGTGATCTGAAGGTAGCCCTCGTCGTCGATCCACCCGATGTCGCCGGTGTGAAGCCAGCCGTTGGCCCAGAGGGCCTCGCCCCCGTCCGTATCCTTGACGTAGCCCTGAGTCAGCCAGGGGGTCCGGACCACCACCTCGCCGGTGCTCTTTCCGTCGTGGGGCAGGGGAGCCCCTTCGATGTCAACCACCTCGAGATCGACCAGGGGGATGGGCAGGCCGGTCCGGCAGCGGATCGCCACCTGACGGTCCTCATCCCAATCAGCCATGGACGGCTTCAGGTTGGCCAGGGTGAGGATCGGGCAGGTCTCCGACATCCCGTAGCCGGTGATCACGTTGATTCCGCGGTCTAGAGCGGCCTTGCAGAGTCCCCGGGGCAGGGCCGACCCGCCGATGACCACCTTCCAGCCGGAAAGATCGACTGACTTGACCGCCGGGCTCGACAGGAGCATGTGAAGGATGGTGGGGACGCAGTGGGAGAAGGTCACCCGCTCGCCAATCACCAGCTTCAGAATGGTCTCGGGCTCGTACCGGCCGGGATAAACCTGCTTGTTGCCCAGCATTGTGCAGATGTAGGGAACCCCCCAGGCGTGGACGTGGAACATGGGGGTCAGGGGCATGTAGATGTCGTCGGCGCTCACGGTCAGGGTCGCCTTGAAGGCCGTTAACGCCGACAGGGTTCCCAGAGTATGAAGGACCAGTTGCCGGTGGCTGAAAAAGACCCCCTTGGGCAGGCCGGTGGTGCCGGTGGTGTAAAAGGTGGTGGCCATGGCGTTTTCGTCGAAGTCGGGGAATGAAAACCCCTCGTCGGCCCCGGAAAGGAGCTCCTCGTATTCGCCGTCAATGGCCAGGGATGTTTCGGGGGCCGCCGCGCCGTCGCTGATCAGGATGATCTTCTTCACCGTCTCGAACTGGTCCTTGACCCCTTCGAGGAGCGGGAGAAACTCGGCGTTGACCAGGATCACGTCGTCTTCGGCGTGGTTGATGGTGTAGATGAGCTGCTCCGGGGAAAGCCGGATGTTGACCGTGTGGAGAACCGCTCCCATCATGGGCACGGCGAAAAAGCACTCGAGGTAGCGGTGGCTGTCCCAGTCCATCATCGCCACGGTGTCCCCGGCCTTCACGCCGAGCCCGGCCAGGGCCGAGGCCAGCCGGTGGACCCGCCCGGCCAGGCTCCGGTAGTCGAGGCGGACCTGATCCCGGTAAACGATCTCCCGGTCGGGGGTGAAGCTGAGGGGGGGCTTGAGCAGATGTTTGATCAGCAATGGAAAGCGAAAGGCGGACGGGGTGGGCTCGATCAATCGTACCGACATGGTGCCTCCTTCTGAAAAAAGGGGTAAATAGTTTGAATGACGATTGATATCAGCTATAGGTGTAGAAGCCGATGGCCAGGTCATAGGCCTTGTCGATGGGGTTGCCCGGGTCCCGGGAACAGAACTCGGTTCCCACCACAACGCCGTTCACGGACCGGACATAGACATCCTTTTTGATGGTGGTCCGCTGTTTGTTGTCGAGGTTGAACTCGATGAGGATCCGCTCTCCGGACCTGAGCTCCGCGTCGTCATCCGGAGGGATCTCGATCTTGACCCCGGAGCGGGAGAGGTCCTTGACCATCATGGGCCGCTGGTCCGTCTCTCCCCGCTGGACGTAAACGCCGGGAAGATCAACGGCCTTTCGGTAAAACTGGCGCCGCTCCAGAAGAAAGGTGTGGTTGTGTCCGCATTTGCACCGGCGGGTCACCCGGACCGACCGCTTGATGTGGCGGAACCGGCTCGCATCCACCCTTCGGACGCTCCCGCAGGCCGGGCATACGAACGTGGCCATGTCATCTTTGATGAAGACTTTTTCCAGCGTCATCTTCCGGCTCTCCATCGGCCTGTCATGGTTTGAGGCGTTGGGGTGACGGTTATCGGCCGCCGGTGGACTCTCCGATCAGGGTCCGGACCCGAGCTTCGGGGCCAGCGGCGTCGGCTTCCGCCAGGATTTCCCGGATGGACCGGAAACACTCCCGGATAATGGCCGTCTTAGGTCGGGGCGAGGCGAGCTGGGCATCCACGGTCCGGAGATCAGCGGCCAGCTCGGAGAGGGCATCAAAGGAAAGGCCCAGCTCGCCGGTGCCGGCCTTGAGAGCCGCCACTTCCGTCTCGACCCGGCCACGGCGGGCCGTGTCGAGGACCGGTTCTTCCCCGAGGGCCATGCCGTCGGAGGTCTCGCCGCCGCCCTCGGCGGCCCCGGCCATGCGGTCCTGGCCCGCCATAGTCAGGCCGATGGCCCCGGCCAGGGTCCGGATATCCACCAGGCCCTCGGTCATGAGCTCCTCGGCGGCCCGGGAGACCGTCGGGCGGTCCATCCCCAGGGGCTCTCCGAGATCGTACATGGAGATCTGAGCCGAAAGCTCGCCGTCCGTCTGTTCGTAAAGGGCTTTGAGCAACCGGGCTTCGTTGTCGCCCAGCGCGTTGAGGTCGGTCATGATGGCTCCTTACGGGACATCGGGGCAAGCTTACGCCACCGAGTCATCCTGGATGTATTGGCGGAGGTGGGCGATCTCCGCCGGCCACTGATCCGGGTCCGGTTCGGACAGGAAGATCTTGAGATGGGCCTCGTCGATCCCCTCCAGCTCTGATTGGGGAATGGCGCCCTCGCCCATCAGGCGAAATCGTGATTTTATGATCGGGCTTGTGCCCGTTTCGTCCGTTTCCATTCTGCTTGTCCCTCCGTGCGACTGGCTTATGCCGTCAGGTCGTAGCGCCAATCTTATGCCAAGGCGGATAAAACTTCAACCGTTTTCCGGACGGACTTACGGAATCGTCGTTCAAACCGACGGAATCCGGCTTTGATTGAATAGAACCACGAATGAACACAAATAAACCCTCATGACCGGGGCACCACGATCACCCCCGTGCATGAAAACGGATTTAGGCCATGATCATAGTTTGGGCCATTCATCTCGCCCGGCTCATCCAACCCCTCCCCCCGGCCCCCTCCCCTAAAGGCTTTGCTTTACACACACAGAACAC
>CAZWGY010000394.1:0-4697 GCA_964633575.1 uncultured Desulfobacteraceae bacterium | reverse complement strand
GCGTGTCGGAAGCCGCCAAGAGCGCCTCGCTCATCTCCAGGGATCGCTGATAACATTCCAGGGCCTTGTCGGGCTGGCTCAAGTCTCGATACACATCGCCCACCCGGGTGATTGTGTAGGTCAATTCCCGTCGATTTTGGGGCGTGTCGGAAGCCGCCAAGAGCGCCTCGCTCATCTCCAGGGATCGCTGAAACCGGTCTTGTGCCGCATAGGGGTTGTTCGCGGCTTCAGAGACGTCCCCCAGGGTCTGCCACACTTCCGACAATATCCGGGGCGGCGTCGTTCCCTTTTCAGCCGCCGTTTCAAGAACCGGGACGTGGATAAGGGCGCGGTCCTGCTCGCCGGTGCGATTTAGAAAATTATAGACCAGCCGGGCGGTAATCAGGGCATATTCCGGGGTTCCAGCGTCATAGCGGGTCAACAGGCTCTCGCAAACGCTGATTCCCGGCCGGGGCTCCAGGCTTTGATAATGATCGTAATCCTCGTTTTCCACCCAGTCATACCACTGCTCGAATTCTCCGTCACCGGCGTTTTCCGGTAGCGGAATCGCTCCCATGGGCACCAACGCCAGACGAATCTCGGGGATTTGTTCTGGCCGCCGGTACTGGTGACAAAACCAATGACCGATGATCTCATGGGCAAGTCGATAGGCTTTGTCCAGCCCGGTATCAAACTGGTCTAAAAAGCCTCCCAGACGGCCCTGGTTGACCGCATCCTCCACCTGGGGCCGGGAGAGCACGGGAAGTCCGGGTATCAATCCCTTTCGCCGGAGCATCAGGGTTGCCCCATAGAGCTCATCCACGGTGAGGGAGCGGGAAACGAGGCTGAAGCACCACATGAGCGCATCCAGTAACTCCGGCGGCTCGAAATCGGCCTTCACCGCCTCGAAACCGGTTTTCAGGGTTTCCGGAATCAGATCAGCGTACCGCCGATCAAAGTCGGATTCCGCGTTTATCCGGAAATGCGCTGGATCGTGTTGCCATCTCTTGCGCAGACGCTCAGTCCAGTCCCGCAGCAAAATGGGCAGCCCGTTGCTCCGTTCCAGGAGCTTTCCGAAAAGCGATCCCGGCAAATCATCCCATGATGGCGTTTCCTGGCCGTCAACGGGCCGGGTCCAGAACTGTTTGACAACCGCTTCCGCCTCCGCCCGCCGCAACTGGACAATATCGGTGATCTCCCACTTTTGTCTGCCGTACCGGGTCAGCGGCCCTCTGACCCGCTCCTGTCGCTGGCTGCCGGCCAGGACGAATAGATTATCCGGCAGAGGATCGGGCAGTGCCCCCAGCAGGTCGCCGGGATCCGTGGCCTGGTTCAGGCCGTCCACCAGGACCATGAACCAGTCATCCGGCCGCCGGGCCTTGAAATCGGCCAGGTTGTCCCGGAGCGCATCCTGAATCCCCTTCAGCGACAGCTCGCGGTTGGGTGGCGGGAAGCCCATCAGCCGGTTGATCACGGTCAGGACATACATGCCCACCCGCGGGGAAATGGTGGCTTTTGGCGCTGTTTCCGACGCTGACCTACCCGCCCGGGGAAAGCCCGCCCTATCGGCGTCCATCGGATCAGCGTCGCCCCGGGCGGAGTCCCAATCCGACAATGGGTCCAGCTTCGCGTCATTGCTGACAAACACGGCCCGGGTTTTGTACGCCGTGTAGATCTGGGCGAGCAATACGCTCTTTCCCGCCCCGGAAGGGCCTTCCACCAGCAGCCGCCCGGCGTTTCCGGATCGGAGCATACGGATCAGGCGTTCCCGTTCATTGCTTCGAGGAACCGTGTTTTCGATATGCTGTTCAGCAATCCGGTCATGTCCGAGGTCGAATTCCCGGGGTACCCTGGCGGGTGGCGTGTCTGACACGGGCAATTTGAACGCAAAGCTGTGGCAGAGCCGTTTGACGCATTCCAGCAGGCTGGGGTTTTTCGCGCCCTCATCGTCCGTGTAGGCGGCCGCCCAGCCGGCCTCCCGGAACCGGCCCTGGTAGGTCCGCTGAAATATACTGGCAATCTGACGCTCCTTCCACCGGACGGTATCCAGGAGCCCCGGAATCTTGTCGGTCTCGGCGATTGTCGCGTGCCGATATCGATATCCCAGCGGCATGAGGTACACGCTTTTCGCATACGGTTCCTCGGGGTCATAGAGCAGCAGGGACTCATCCCATCGCCAGTCGGCCCGGGGGGGCTCCGGCGCGGACAGAATGTCCGCCCCCTCCGGTCCGGATTGACTCCAGGTGTCTTTAAGCGCACGCCTGCTTCTCGGATTGGTCACGCACATAAACCGGGTCTCGTCCCAATTACAGTGAATTCCCGTATGTCGCTGGTTTTCAGAAATCTCATATTCGGATACCATCGCCAGTTGGAGGGTCCGGAACGGCGCGAACAGATGGCCCATCCCATCATCCAATTGATCGAGGATGTCTGAGGTGGCATCATCCGGGATTTCCGGCTCTTCAGTGGAATTTAAAAGCTTTCGCAGACGAGCCACCGCCGATGCCCAGCGCCAGACGGGACCACCGGATTTGACCATCCAGCACCCCATGGGCGCCTCCGCCTCGTCGGCGGGCATTTCCGCCAGCTCGATGGTGTCCGGCTGAAAGATATCCGCCATCTCCGGAAATGGCATCCGATTTTTCCCTTCGGCCGCTGATTTGGAAAGGACCGCGCTCCGGTTGGTCCAGGAAATGCCGCCGCAACAATGACAGTCGGTCAGGGTCTCCCGAATTACCGACAGGCCGGGGCGGAGCGCCGGAGCGGGATGCTTGATCTCTTCTTCCGAAAGGCTCCAGTAAAACTGGCTCGCCAGGGTCACGAAATGGAAATGGACAAATGCCTCGAAGAGGTTGAGGTGGTCGGAAACCTGGTTATGGTATTGCAGGCGATCCAGGGCGGCCTGAATGGGATATGGCCAGCCCGTGAGGGGGATCTCGGGCGCCTCGCCAAGCTGTTGGGTGAGCTGCTCGACGGCTTCCCGGAGCTTGGTGACAATCAACCGGGTATCGGCAACGGCAAACTTGACTTTGCTGGTTCTGTAAAGGTAGGGAACCGGGATCTTGTCGGCGTTCGGCTGGGCGTTGTGGTGTTCCGCGCGCTGCTCGAGAAGGTCGGCCAGCCCGTCAAGCCGGATGGCGCCGTCTTGATCGATCAACTCGGAAGGCGGGCTCACCAGGGCGTCATGAAAGTGATAGGTCAGGAAGCTCGCTTTCAGCGAATCCAGCTCCTTGGCCCTGTCCATTTTCTCCCCGGCCACGAGTACGGGGAATGCATCGGATAAAGGGATGGGCCACTTTTCATTCACCGACCCGCCCGCATGGCAGCAATCCAGGATCAGGAGCTTGTGTTTCGCCCTACAGGTTTTGAGCTCTTCCGTCAGGACATGGGCGGGCAGGCGCTCGGTCTGGGTTTTCTCTCCCAGAATGAAAAAGAGATCGCCCCCGTCCAGGCTGGCGTGACCGGAAAAGTAAACGAGGACCGTATCGTTTTTCGAGCACGTGCTGAAAAAGTCATTCAAAGCGGTCTGAACCTCGTTCCGGCTGCCGGCTGATCCAGACAGCGCGTAATCATATTTCTCCAGACACTCGCGCATTAGCGAAGCGTCCCGATCCGAAAAATCCAGTCCCAGGGTTTTGGCCCCGATGGTAAACGCCTTGTAGGCCATGGTTGATCCGCTCCCTTTTGAAGCTACCGGGTTGTCGATGTCGGCGGGGCCTCTTGGACCTGCTTTTGCTCCGAGCTGATACCGAAGATCAATCCCTTCAATCCGGCTTGCAGATTGATTTTCTCTTTCCGGTCGTTTTTCCCCGGCTCGATCAGGACATGCTTTCGGACCATTTTCATCCGGGGATTGCCGTCTTTATCCAGCAAGACATTACCGTCCGGATCACGGATTTCTTCCAGCTCATCCCAGGTTTCGTAAATCGGCCGGTTCCACCATGATCTCATGAAGTGGGAAACCGCCATCAGCACCGCCGTAATCGCGGCCCCGTCCGCCAGGATGATGGGAACCACATCCTTTGTCCGGCTTCCGGCGTCACCGGCCGTCGGTAACACCCCCTCATCCACTTCGGCGTCAATGCCGGCTTTGTCGAGAACATCCTGAATTGACAGGTCATTATCTGCCATCCACGCGAGGATGTCATCCGACATGGAAACATAGACTTTCGTGTCATCCATCCTCGGCCTCCTTCCGCTAAACATTTTCCTGTATCATAAAATACCCAGCCCCCTAAACCCCCTAAAACACCATCCACTTCAAAATCGAATCGATCACCGTGATCAGGATGGCCGCGACGAGCGTCGATCCGATCCCCTTGATCTTGAAATCGTCCACGAGCTGATCGGTCATCCAGAGCAAGACCGCGTTGATCACCAGCTTGAAAAGACCGAAGGTAATCCAAATCAGCGGCAGGGCGATGAAGGTCAACAGCCAGCCTACCAGAAAGTTGATGACGCTGTAAACAAGGGCCACGACGATGGCGGTCCCGTAGCTTTTGATCTTGATGGTCGGCATCAAGGTTGCCACCAGGAAGATGGCGACGCTGAGCAGCAGGAAATTGATGATCATGGTCATGGATTTTTCTCCTTTCCGAGTCTAGTTTTCGCGGAAACCGGTTAGAACCACGAATGAACACGAATATACACGAATGAAGCCGGTAAACCAACCACTCCCGTTCAAGCCAAGTGGTCAATTTTCAAAAAGCATTAGTGTC
>CAZWGY010000393.1:0-4715 GCA_964633575.1 uncultured Desulfobacteraceae bacterium | reverse complement strand
ATCGGGATCGTTGGCGAGGTCTGGCACGGGGGCCTGTCGCTCCCTCACGGTCGCGGCTCAGTCCTCAGTCCTCAGTCCTCTGTCGGGCCGCCCGTGTTCCCAGGGCGGGCGGCCGCTTTGTGCGGGCGGGACGCCCGCGCTCCCAGGGGTGCCCCTCAGTCCTCAGTCCTCAATTAGCCGGTTCCACCGGCGCCATGGGCGCGGGGGTCAGGGTCACCTTGTCCCCGATAATGCTGAAGGGGGACTGATCCGGCGCGGTGCCGGGCCGGTAGTCGAACCGGTCGGCGACGATTTCGTTGACCTTCCGGTAGAGCAGCCGGAGGGGGATGTCAGCCGGGCAGGCCGCCTCGCAGAGCCCGCAGTCGATGCACCGCCCGGCCATGTGGACGGCCCGGACCAGGTGGAAGATCGGAATCTCCGGCGGCAGGAACCCGGTGCCCACGAGCTCCTCGTGAGCCAGGCTGCATTCCCGGCAGAAGCAGACCGGGCAGATGTTCCGGCATCCGTAGCACTTGATACATTTCTGAAACTCGTACATCCACCGCGACAGCCGATCGGCCGGGCCTAATGCTTCCAGGTCGGCGGGGGCGGACGTGTTGTCCACCCCCACGGCCCGCTTGACCGAACCGGAGGGCTCCGCGTCCAGATAGGAGCAGTCCGCGTGCTCCCGGAGGTCCGATGGGCAGCAGTTGACGTTGATCGTCCGGACCCGGTCCGGGTCGAGCTGGTTCCAGACGGTGAGGACGTTTATGGCCCGCTGAGTGCAATCCCGGGCCAGGATGCCGATCCGGGCCTCCGGGTGCCGGGCGTGGATGTGAGTGGCGATCTTTTCCAGCGGATATCGGGCTCCGCCGACCACCAGGTCATCGAGCTCATCGATCCGATCCGGGGTGAAACAATGGGGCAGCGGGTGTCCATCGACCCGCCGGTAGCCCACAAAAAGGTCGATCTCCCCGTCGATGAGCCATTGTTTAACGGTTTCCTTCATAGTGGACTCCTTACTGGTAGGGGCGGACCTGTGTGTCCGCCCTGGTCAGGCCATGGTGCCGGCTGAATCCTCCGCCGGAGACCTCCGAGATTTTCAAAACCTCGGAGGTCTTCGTTTCTTCCCCTACCAGGGGATTGGGTCCCAGGCGCTCGATGGTCCGGGTGAAGTCGGTGACCACCTGGGCGAATTTCCGGGCTTCGGCCGACGAGATCCATTCCAGGTGAAGGCGCCCTTCCAGTCCCATGAAGGCCAGGAGATCCTGGAGAAAGGTGATTCGTTTCAGGGTCATGTGATTACCGTACAGGTAATGGCAGTCGCCGATGTGTCACCCTCCCACCAGGACGCCGTCGGCGCCGTCCTGAAAGGCTCTCAGGACATGATGAGGGGAGACGGTGGCCGAGCACATCACTCGGATGGCGCGGACGTTGGGCGGATACTGGAGCCGGCTGACGCCGGCCAGGTCCGCCGCGCCGTAGGCACACCAATTGCAAATAAAGGCCACGATTTTCGGCACAAAGGGCTCCGATTTCACGATGTCTCCTTCCAGGCGGAGGCTACGCCCCCACCGCTTGTTTGATTTGGGCGTAAAGCTGCTGGTTGCTGAACCCCAGCAGCACCGGGGCTTCGGACGGACAGGCCGCCGCGCAGGCCCCGCATCCCTTGCAGAGGGCCGGGTTGACTTCAGCCACCCCCCGCTCCGGGTTGTAGGTAATGGCCGAATAGGGGCAGACCCCGATGCAGCCCAGGCATCCGGAGCAAAGATCGGGGTCGATCCGGGAGACCATCCCGCCCACCCGTATCCGGTTTCGGGCCAGGACGGTCAGGGCCTTGGCCGCTGCCGCCCGGGCCTGGGCGATGCTTTCGTCGATGGGCTTGGGGTAGTGAGCCATCCCGCAGAGAAAGACTCCATCCGTGGACAGCTCCACCGGCCGTAGCTTCTGATGGGCTTCCTGGAGCCAGCCGTCGGCATCCAACGGAGCCTTGAAGTGGCGGGCCAGGTCCCCGTTTTCCCGGGACTCGATGGCCGCGGCCAGACAGAGGAGGTCCGCGTCCACCCGAAGGGGCCGGCCCAGGAGTCGGTCCGTGAAGGTCACCGCCACCTGGGGACCGGCCGCCTCGACCCGGGGCGGAGCTTCGGGATCATACCGGAAAAAGAGCACCCCTTTTGCCCGGGCCTCCTGATAGAGCCGCTCCCGCTTGCCATAAGTCCGGATGTCCCGGTAGAGGATATAGACGTTGGTCTCCGGGCGCCGGGATTTGATGGCCAGGGCCGACTGAATCGAGTGGGTGCAGCAGACCTTGGAGCAGTAGGGCCGCTCTTCGTTCCGAGACCCGACGCATTGGATGAAAACCACGTCGGTTGCTCCCCGGACCTTGGGGTCGTCGGCGTGGATGAGGCCGTCGAGCTCGAGCCCGGTGACCACCGCGTCGTGATCGCCGTAGAGATATTCCGTCGGCCGGCTTTCCACGGCCCCGGTGGCCAGAACCGCCACGCCGTGGTTGACCGTCCGATTTCCTTCGGGTGACGCCAGGGTGGTCACGAAATTCCCCACGAAGCCATCGACATGGGCCACCGTGGCTTCGGTGTTGACCGTGATCCGGGGATGGGCTTCGGCGTCCGCGATGAGGCTCTCCAGAAACGGCGCCACCGGCTCGCCCCGCCAGGCGGCTTCGAGGTGTCGAGCATTGCCTCCCAGCCGGTCAGACCGCTCCACCAGATCCACGGGATAGCCCTGCCGGGCCAGGGCCAGAGCGGACGTAAGGCCGGCCACCCCGCCGCCCACCACCAGAGCGGAACGGCTCAGGGAAAGCTCGGTCTCCTGGAGGGGCGTGGTCAGGTTGGCCTTGGCCACGGCCATCCGGACCAGATCGACGGCCTTGACGGTGGCCGCGTCCGGGTCTTTGGCGTGGACCCAGGCATCGTGGTTCCGGATATTGGCCATCTCGATGAGATATTTGTTCAAGCCGGCGGCCACCAGGGTCTCCTGGAAAAGGGCCTCGTGGGTTCGGGGCGTGCAGGCGGCCACCACCACCCGGTTGATCCCCTTTTCCCGGATCACCTCGGCCATCCGGTCCTGGGTGTCCTGGGAGCAGGTGAAGAGGTTCTCCTCGACGTGGACGACGCCGGGGAGAGTCCGGGCCGCCTCGGCCACCTCCGGAACCCGGACGACCCCGCCGATGTTGATCCCGCAGTTGCAGACAAAGACCCCGATCCTCGGGGGCTGCCGGCTAACGTCCCGTTCAACCGGCGGCGCCGACGTCCGGGTCAGCCGGTTTCGGGCCGAAGCCAGGCCTTCGGTGGCGGCGCAGGCCGCCGCGCTGGCCTCCATGACCGACTGGGGGATGTCCTTGGGGCCGGTGAAAACTCCGCAGGCATAAATCCCCGGCACCGAGGTGGAGACCGGGTGGAAGCTGTCCGAGGAGATAAAGCGGCCCGGGTCCAGGTCAACCCCTAAAGTCCGGGCCAGCTCGGCACTCTCCGGCCGGATCACCATCCCGGTGGAGAGGACCACCATGTCGAACAGCTCGGTTTCCGGCTCGCCCCCGTCATCGACGTATCGAAGCCGGAGGTCGCCGGTCACCGGGTCGGTCTCGACGGTGTGGACCCGAGAGGGGATGAACCGGACTCCGGCTTCCCGGGCGGACTCGACGTACCGGTCGAAATCCTTGCCCTGGGTCCGGAGGTCCATGTAGAAGATCGCGCAATCCAGAGGCTCCGAGGCGTGGTCCTTGGCCATGACCGCCTGTTTCACCGCGTACATGCAGCAGACCGACGCGCAGTAGCCGTTGTCGCACCGGTTGATGTCCCGGGAACCCACGCACTGGAGCCAGGCCACCTTCCGGGGAGCCCGCCCCGTCGGCTTCTTCCCCCGCATGGTGGACGGCCGGAGGAGATGGCCGGCATAGGGGCCGGTGGCCGAGAGAATCCGCTCCATCTCCAGGGAAGTCACCACGTCCGGATGGTGCCCGTAGGCCAGACTGTCCAGCCCGGAGGGGTCGAACGCGGCAAAGCCGGGGGCCAGGATCACCGAGCCCACGGACACCTCGCGGGTCGTTTCCTTGTCATCGAAGTTGATGGCGCCGGACGGGCAATGCTTGGCACAGGCCCCGCACTTGCCCTTCTGAATGTAGATGCAGGCGTCGGGATCAATGGCGTACTTGAGGGGCACCGCCTGGGAATAGGGCACGTAGATCGCCTTCCGGGGGATCAGATTTTCGTTGTAGGCGTCCGGCACCTTTTTCGGGCATTTCTCCGCGCACAGACCGCAGGCGATGCACTTCTCGGGGTCAACATACCGGGGATGCTGAACCAGGGAAACCGTAAAACTCCCGGCCCGGCCGGTAACCCCGGTCACCTCGGTTAAGGTGAGGAGCTCGATGTTCTCGTGCCGGCCGACCTCGACCAGCTTGGGTGAGATGATTCACATCGAGCAGTCATTGGTGGGAAAGGTCTTGTCGAGCTGGGCCATGGCCCCGCCGATGGCCGGGGTCTTTTCCACCATGTAAACGTAAAATCCCGAATTGGCGGCGTCCAGCGCCGCCTGCATCCCGGCGATCCCGCCGCCGACCACCATGACGGCCCCCTGGACCGCCCGGCTCGCGTCTTCTGATGCCATGATATATCTCCCTGTTCGTGGCTTGTGGCTCGTGAATCGTGCCATGATCATTGTTTGGGCCATTCTTCTCACCTCATCAAACCTCTCCCCCCGGCCCCCTCCCCTAAAGG
>CAZWGY010000392.1:3380-4718 GCA_964633575.1 uncultured Desulfobacteraceae bacterium | reverse complement strand
CTTCAGGGTTGATTTATCGTTCGAGAATCATGGCCATGCCCATGCCGCCGCCGATGCACATGGAGATCAGTCCGGTCCCGTAGCCGCGGCGCTTCATCTGATGGATGGCGGTGACGGTCTGTCTCGCGCCGGTGGCGCCGATGGGGTGGCCCAATGAAATCCCGCTGCCCAGCTCATTGGGTTTGTCCGTGGGGATCGACAGCTCCCGCATACAGCCGATGGCCTGAGCGGCAAAGGCTTCGTTGAGCTCGATGGTGTCCAGATCGCCGATGGTCATCCCGGTGGCGTTCAGGACCTTCCGGACCGCCGGGACCGGCCCGAGTCCCATGTAGGCCGGGTCGAGGCCGCCGGCGGCATAAGCCTTGATCCGGGCCAGGGGAGTGATCCCGAGGGCCTTCGCCCGGTCGGCGCTCATCAGGAGGACGGCGGCGGCCGCGTCGTTGATCCCCGATGCGTTTCCGGCGGTGACCGTACCATCCTTTTTAAATGCCGGCCGGAGCTTGCCCATCTTCTCGATATCGGTCTCCATGGGCCGCTCATCGGTGTCGAAGACCGTGTCCCCCTTCCGGGTCTTGACCGTCACCGGGACGATCTCCTCGGCAAAGGTCCCGTCGCGAACCGCTCCCAGGGCCCGGGCGTGGCTCAGAACGCCCAGCTCATCCTGCTCCCGCCGGCTGATGTCGTAGGTTTCGGCGATGTTTTCAGCGGTGACGCCCATGTGGTAGCCGTAGAAGATCTCGTAAAGGCCGTCGAAAACCATCAGGTCGTGGACCTCCCCGGCCCCGGTCAGCTCCATCCGGTACCCCCAGCGGCCCTTGGGCAGGGACATGGGCACCAGGCTCATGTTTTCCTGACCACCGGCCAGAACCACATCGGCGGCGCCGGTCATGATGGAGGATGCTCCGAGGGTGATGGCTTTCAGGCCCGAGCCGCAGACTTTGTTGATCGTCATGGCCGGAGTCTCCTTGGGCAGGCCGGCCCGGATCATGGCCTGTCGAGCGGTGTTCTGCCCCTGTCCCGCCTGGAGGACGTTGCCCATGATCACCTCGTCCACCGTCACCGGCTGAAAGGCGGTGTCCCATTCTCCCGCGTTCTTTTCCAGCTCGATCCGGCCCCGGTCCCGCAGCGTGTCGGGCGCGGCCGCCCGCATGGCGTCGTTAATGGTCGGCCGGAGCTCGGCCCGCTGGAACACCGCCCGCATGACGGTGGCGCCTAAATCCACCACGGAAACGGTTTTCAGTCCCCCACCGAATGCGCCGATGGCCGTCCTCGCGCCGCTGACAATCACTACCTCGTTCATCTCCCCGCCTCCTCTCATGGCTTCTTAGGGTCGCTTTG
>CAZWGY010000392.1:0-3280 GCA_964633575.1 uncultured Desulfobacteraceae bacterium | reverse complement strand
ATCACTACCTCGTTCATCTCCCCGCCTCCTCTCATGGCTTCTTAGGGTCGCTTTGATTGAGCTGTTCGGAAATCAGGCGAAAAAGTGCTTAACAAAACCAAGCGGACAATATACCATAGAGACCGCGATAAGGTCAATGAGGATGTGCCTGATTCTGATTGCATACAGGACTCGAGCGGACCGGCCCCTGGTGGTCGCCGCCAACCGGGACGAATATCACCGCCGCCCCGGCCGGTCCATCCGGTTCCGGGAAACGACTCCCCAGGTCCTGGCCGGCCAGGACCGGCGGCCCCTTCAAGAGGCGGTCTGATCCGAAACTTTCTGGAAGGCCCAGGCGGCCGCCCGAACCCACGCCGAATCGCCGTCGCGGGAGAGGAACCGCTACAACGGTCCGCTCCCCGCGGCGGGACGAATGCTCTACCCAGCCGGTGGACCGGGGCGGACCGGGGTGGACCGGGCCGCATCAGCGATAACCGACTTGTTTCCATTACCGGAAACCGTACCGGAAAACTTGTTGTTGCCTGGATATCAATATGGTATGTTGAAGCCGAGTTGCATTCCAGACGTATTGAATACACGGGCTTTTTAAGGAGGCGGTCATGCCGGTTTACACCTGGAAGGGATTGAACAGACGGAAACGCTCCCAAAAGGGCGAGGTCGAGGCTTCGGACATCAAAGCCGCCGAGGCGATGCTCAAAAAGCGGGGCATCAGCGATTACAAGGTCAAGGAGAAGCCCAAGGACCTCTTCGCCAACGTCAGCTTCATGCAGCCCAAGATCAGCCAGAAGGACGTGATCGTCTTCTGCCGGCAGTTCTCCACCATGATCGACGCCGGGCTGCCCATTATCCAGTGCCTGGACATCCTTTCAACCCAGGCTGAAAACCCCAGATTCCGAAAAAACCTGAAGGATATCAAGGAATCGGTGGAAAGCGGGGAGACCCTGGCCGAATCCATGAAGAAGTATCCTGATCAATTCGACTCCCTGTTCGTCAATATGATCGCCGCCGGAGAGGCCGGCGGTATCCTTGACACCATTCTCCGGCGGCTCTCCGAGCACCTGGAAAAGGCCGCCAAGCTCAAGGCCAAGGTCAAAAGCGCCATGGTCTATCCCACCATCACCATCGTCGTCGCCATCGCCGTGGTCATGGTTATCATGGTCTTCGTAATCCCGGTCTTCCAGGATATGTTCGCGTCCCTGGGCGGTCAGCTCCCGGCCCTGACCCAGATGGTCGTGAACATGAGTAACTTCATCAAGGGCAACGTCTTCTTCATCATCGGCGGGACGGTCCTCTTCATGGTGGCTTTCAAGAAGTTCTACGCGACGGAAAAGGGCAACGCCATCATTGACGATCTGATGCTCAAGCTCCCGGTCTTCGGCCTTCTGCTCCGGAAGGTGGCGGTGGCCAAGTTCACCCGGACCATGAGCACCATGCTCCAGAGCGGGGTGGCCATCCTCGATTCTTTAGACATCGTCGCCCGGACCGCCGGGAACAAGACGGTGGAACGGACCATCTACGAGGTGCGGACCGACATTTCCGAAGGACGGACCATGGCCGAGCCCCTGGCGGAAAGCGGCGTGTTCCCGCCGATGGTCTGTCAGATGATCTCGGTGGGTGAATCCACGGGTGCTTTGGACATCATGCTCGGGAAGATCGCCGACTTCTACGATGACGAGGTGGACGAGGCGGTGAACAACCTGACCGAGATGATCGAGCCCATGATGATGGTCTTTCTGGGCGTGGTCATCGGCACCCTGGTGGTGGCCATGTACCTGCCGATCTTCACCATGGCGGGCGCCGTGTCCGAATAATTCCCCTTTCCGGCAAGACGCCGGGCGGTTTGCCGATGGACCGTTTTCATCCCGAGATCGACAGCGAGCTGAGGAAAAAGCTCAAGTGGCTGATGTTTTTCCGGGTGCTTTTTTCCTCGCTCCTGTTGGGCTCGACGGCGATTCTCCACCTGGGCCGGGTGGTCTCTCCCCTCTCCCGGCCCCTCATTTTCCTCTACGGCCTCATTGCGGCCATCTTTCTCCTGTCGTTCATCTATTCCATTCTCCTTTACCGGATTCGGCGGACCCTGCTTTTCGCCTACATCCAGATCGGGCTGGACACCATCGCCGTCACCCTGATCATCTTCATGACCGGGAGCTTTTCCTCGTTTTTCTCCTTTCTCTATCTCCTTGTGATTGTGTACGCCAGCATGCTCCTCCACCGCCGAGGCGCCATGGTCATGGCGGTGCTCTGCTCCATCCAGTACGGCATTCTGATCGATCTGGAGTTCTACGGTTTTCTCCAACCCTTTGACCTCGACGCCAACCTGGCCATCACCGAATACGCCGGAAGCCAGATACTCTATCGGATTGTCGTGACCATGATGGCCTGCTTCGCCGTGGCCTTTCTGAGCGGGCTGTTATCGGAACAGGCCCGCCGGACCCGGCGGGAGCTGATGGTCATGGAGGCTCATGTCAAGCGGGTGGAGCGGATGGCGGCCATCGGCGAGATGGCCGCGGGTCTGGCCCATGAGATCAAAAATCCCCTGGCATCCCTCCGAGGGTCCATCCAGATGCTCCAGGAAACCCGTCCGCCCGATTCGGACGAAGACCGGCTCATGCGGATCATCCTCCGGGAAGCTGACCGGCTCTCTTCCCTGGTCAGCGACTTTCTCCTCTTTGCCCGGCCGCCCCGGGGTCGCCGGGAGAAGATCGACCTGGGCCGACATATCGGGGAGACAGTGGACCTCTTTTCCCAAGACACCCACTGCCGGGCCGGTATCGAAATAGTCACCACCATCTCCCCGGACCTTCACGTTTTCAGCTTGAAGATGGACCCCGATCACCTTCGGCAGATCCTCTGGAACCTGCTCCTGAACGCCGCCGACGCCATCGAAGGGTCCGGCCGGATCGAGATCCAGGCACATCCCGGACGGGGCCGCCAGACGGTGATCCGAATCAGCGACACCGGTTGCGGGATGTCCCGGGAAACGGTGGAATCGATCTTCGACCCGTTTTTCACCACCAAGTCAAGCGGCACCGGTTTGGGGCTCTCCATCGTCCACCGGATCGTCGAATCCTACGACGGCTGGATAGGCGTGGAAAGCGCCCCCGGCCAGGGCACGACCTTCACCCTGAAACTCAAGGGGACGGACGCCGACTGATAACCAATAGAGACATCCGATGTTTTGGGAAGACCTCATTGATTTTAGATTTTAGATTTATTTCCGAACAATTGGGAAGACCTCCGAGGTTTTGTTTGGGAAGACCTCCGAGGTTTTGTTTGGGAA
>CAZWGY010000391.1:0-4744 GCA_964633575.1 uncultured Desulfobacteraceae bacterium | reverse complement strand
TCCGATTGCAAAATCCCCTCCATGGCCTTGATTCCGTCCAGGATGGCGGTGAAAATCAGGTTGGAATGGCGCTTTTCCCGGATGGTCCGGTCCGGCTGGATCTCCATGTAGGAGGGGCTGATGGAGCCGCCGATGGCGTAAATCCCCCGCCGGCTGGTCTGGAGGGTCGATGAGAGCAAGAGGAGCTGCTCTCCCTCCCTGGCGATCTTGCAGATTTCACCCGTGCAGGTAATCTGCTGGAGGTTGAGCTGGTTGAAAATGGCCGAAGGCCCGTGAGTCCCGATGCAGGCGATGACGTTTTTCATGGGAAAGCTCATCCCCTGGTACATGAAGACGTCGTTGTTCCGATGGCCGCCGGGGCTCTGGTGGATATAAAGCCGGTCGATCCCTTCGGCATCCACCTCGCCGATCTTGGGGATCGCCCCCTGGAGGATCTTGATCTGCCCGCCGAGAAGGATCTCCTCGCCCAGGTCCCGGGCCGTGTTCTTGTTAATCTCGAACTTTTCCGTGATATGGCCCCAATAGACCGGCGTGGGGTCGTCCGCCTCCCGTTTGATCTTGGACAAGGCCGCCACCACGTCGGCCGCCGCGTTACCCCCGCCGATGACCAGAGTGGTGATCCCGATGTAGTCCTGAGGGTTTTCCAGGTTCCGCCGGACCGTCTTGGCCTCCCCGTAAATCCCCAGGTCATTGGGAATGTTGCTGCCGAAGGCGAAGATCACGGATTTCCCGGAATAGGACCCGGCGTCCGTGTTGACGACGTATCCGGACGGAGCCTCGGCCAGACCCCGGTACTCCTCGCCGAACCGGATGTTGAGATCCGCATCCCGGATGAACCCCTCCACCTGATCGACATACGCCTCCACCGGGATCTTTTCGGGCGGCGGGGTCAGCCCGTCGATGGGGAACGGCCCTTCGAGGTATTTGGGGATGGTGGGATAGACCTTCTTGCCCTTGGGATAAGAATCGATGATCCCCTGCATGGCCCGGGCCCCTTTTTCGAGCACCACATAAGATTTGTCCGCTTCTTTTGCTTTGACGGCCGCGGCGATCCCGCCCGGACCCGCTCCGATGATGATGATATCATGGTGTTCCGCCATTGGACGCCTCCTCCGTGACGATACATGCCCCTCGGTCCGAAGCATAGCGCGCCGGCGGGTGTCGCTCAAGGTCTTTTTGCCTCCCGCGGCCTCCGACCGGATGGGAATGCCGTCGGATCTACAGGGTTTTGAGGCCCGATCTACCCCCTCCGCCCGATTGACCGAATCGATCGCCGCTGATACTCTGTTCTTTGCTTTAGCGGCGTCAGCGGACCGTCCGTGGCGGTTATGGATCGATCCGTTAACATCGAGCAACAGACGCCGAAAGGAGTTTATCGAATGAAATCGTTCTGGAAAACCGTATTGACCGGGCTGGCTACCGTTCTGCCCATCGGGCTGACGGTCCTGCTCGTCGTCTGGATGATCACCTGGACGGAGTCCGTTGTAGGCGGACTGTTCCGGCTGGTCCTCACCGATACCGCTTATGTGCCTGGAATGGGCATTGTCGGCGGGGTGTTACTTCTCTATGCGATCGGGCTGATCATGGGACGGAAAGGGATCATCGGGGATATCACCGACTTCATGGAGCGGCAGGTGGAACGGATTCCGCTGGTCAAAAGCATTTACACCGGAATCCGGAACCTGACCCGGTTTCTCGCCCTGGCCCGGGATGCCGAAGGTGACCAGAGGCGGGTCGTCCTGGTGACTCCCGTCGAGGGGGTCCGGCTGGTCGGGTTTATCACCGGCACCGCCGGGGACCAGCTCGGAATCTCGCCGGATGCCGACGAGGAGATCGTCGCCGTTTATCTGCCCATGAGCTACCAGGTGGGCGGATTTACCCTATACGTCCCGCGATCGGCGGTGACTTCGCTGGACATGGACTTCGAAACAGCCACCAAGCTCGTCCTGACCGCGGGAGTGGGTCAGGGCGGCCAATCCCATTCTCCTGAAAAGCCAACGGCCGAGCCGTCCCCGGACCGGTCACAACCCTTATGATGAAAGGAGCACCCTCATGACCATCCACCTCGACCCGCAACCCCTCCTCTCACTGATAGCCGGGATCGCCATCCTGGTAGTCCCCCGCCTGCTCAACTATATCGTGGCCGGCTACCTGATCGTGGTCGGGGTGATCGGCTTGTTTAATCTCTGACGGGCGGGGTGCCCATCGAGACTCGGGGTGCCAGAGCGGGCACGCGGGTAGAGACCTCCGAGGTTTTTAAAACCTCGGAGGTCTATCGTCCGATGTTTAAAAGCCCCGGAGGTCTTCGCCGGCAGGGCAACCACAGGGGTTGCCCTAGAGCCGGCGTAACTCGTTGGGGCAAACCCGGGTGTTTGCCCAGATCGGGCGGACAGACGGGTCCGCCCCTACCATAAGCGGGCGGGACGCCCGCGCTCCCAGGGCAACCACGGGGGGGTTGCCCCTACAACCGGCTGCCCTCACAACTCACAACTCAGCACTCAGTCCTCATCACTAAAAAGGTCCTCGAAGTCGTAAGCTCCCTCGTCATCCACGAATTCCGAAGTTTCCCCGGCGTCTCCCAGGATCTGGTCGATATCCAGAAGGACCTTAACGCCATCTTCGAGCATGGCCATGCCGAGGATGTGAGAGGTGTCGAACTGGCCCTCGATCATCGGAGGGTCTTCGATGTCGTCGCCCCGGATGTGCTGGACCTCGGCCACCGCATCCACTACAAGCCCATAGATCCGCTGCTCCTGGAGTTCCATATCCCCGCCGATATCCACCACCACGATGCAGGCCCTATCGACACCGGATGCCGTGGCCCCGTCGTCCTGAATCCCGAACCTTCGCCGCAGGTCCACGATGGGCACCACCCGGTTCCGGAGGTTGATCACTCCTATGATGGAAGAATCGCTCCGCTCGGGCATCGGGGTTATCGGCATCATCCGGATGATCTCCCGGACCTTCATGATGCCGATCCCGTAAATCTCGTTGGCCAGCTCGAAGGTCAGGTACTTGCCTTCCCGCTTTTTCCGGGAATTTTCGAGGGCCTCGTTGAGCCGTCGGATTTCCTCTTCGGCCCGCTTGCGCTCGGTGATCTCTTCCTTGAGGGTCTCGGCCAGGCCCCGGTACTTTTCCTCGCTCATCCGGAGATCGTTTTCAATCCGCCGGCGCTCGACGATCTCCTTTTCCAGCTCGGCGGCCCGCATCACCGTCTCTTCCATCTGCTCTTCGATCCGCTCCTTGCCCTCGGCCAGAGCCTCCCGGGAAAAGCGCATGTTCATGATCATTTCATTGATGCTCTGCTCCAGAAGGCCGATCTCGTCGTCGCCGGTGACCGCGAGCCCCTCCATGGTCCGGCCGCCGGTGATCCGGGCCTGATGCCGGAGGATTTCCATGAGCCGCCGGCGGGCCGCCGGGGACAGGTCGTAGGTCTGGCGCTCGGGGGGTGTCTCACTGTGAGCGCAAAACGGCTGGTCCTTCATGTAGGCAAAGGGGTCCTCGCTGGTAAAGGGGTGAACCCCGTCGAGCTTCGGCCCGGTGTCGGAAAACCCCACCGACTCGGCCAGCGCCCCGCTTTCCGACTGAAAGACCGTTTCCACCGCCGCGTCATAGTCGATCCGGCCGGGGAGCTGTCCCCACCGCTGCATCTGGGATAGCATCCATTTCCCGTACTCGGGCCAGGGGTGAGGGATGAAGTCGATCCGGTCGGGGACCCGGAGCTGCCCGCCCTTGCCGTCGGGAAAGACGCCGGTCAGAGCCATCTCGACCGGGGCGGTGTCCTCCTGGTTCAGATGGCGGGGGTCGCAGATCTCCCGGGCAATGGCGGCCCGCCCTTCCGAGTCAGCCTGGTGAAGGGCCAGCTCGGCCTCCAGGACGCTTTGAAGCATGGCCCGGTAGGTGTTGGGGTAACGATCCATGAAATCCTGGCGGACGGCAAAACCGCAGCAGGGGTGTCCCGGCCAGATGTCCCGGGACAGGACATGGATGAAGCCGGTCCCCTTGAGCACCGGGATCTGGTTGAACGGCTCCGGCGCGAAAATCCCGTCAACCCAACCCTTTTTGAGGTAATAGGGCATTCTTGGGGGAGCGACCAGGTCGATGGTCACGTCCTTCTGGGGATCGAGTCCATGGCGGGATAGATAGTGGCACAGAAGATAATAATGCATGGAGTACGGATACGGTATCCCGAAGGTAAAGCCCTTCATGTCCCGGACATCGGTGATCCCGAGGTGCTTTTTCGCCAGCGTCAGGGCCTGGCCGTTGACGTTCTGGATGGCGGCCAGGCGGATGTCCGACTTCATCCCATCGATCCCCATCTGGCAGGCCAGGGGCATGGGGGACAGAAGGTGGGCCGCGTCGGCAAAGCCATGGACCATCAGCTCCTTGATGCCGCTCCAGCCGGTGGACGGGACCAAAGTCACCTGGAGGCCGCGACGTTCGAAATAACCGTGGCTGTGGGCGTAAATGAGAGGTGCGGAGCAGAGTATGGGAATGAAAACGATCTCGAGATCGGTTTTTTCCAGCTTTGGGATATCGGCGGACGACGTTAGCGGCATTTACAGCGGCTCTCCTGTTTACTTGAGTCTGTCGGGATTGCCCGACGAGCTGATTCGCAACCCATTTAGTGTAGTCCGGTCAGAGCAAATCCTCAACCGTAATTTGGCCCACTCAGCCGAATCCGTCAAGGGGATAATTCTCTATTAACCGATCACTCGGCCCGGAAACCAGACTGTATCGATAA
>CAZWGY010000390.1:0-4770 GCA_964633575.1 uncultured Desulfobacteraceae bacterium | reverse complement strand
CGAGCTCGGCGATCTCGAGGACTTCGGCCAGGTCGGCCTGGGCGTGGTCGAAGTCATTGCTGTGGCGGTGGAGCTCGGCGCGGGCCAGGAGGGCGCGGGGCAAATAATCTTGACGCCCCGCTTCCCGTAGCCCGTCCACCGCCGCGTTCAGCCAGGTTTCCGCCTCGGTGAAATCGCCGGACGCCTCCGCCAGGGCCTTGTGGAGGTGGGCGCGGCCGAGGGAGAGTTTGTCCAGGGCGCGAGTCAGAAGGCTCAATCCACCATTTTCCGCCCATTCCAGCGTCTGCCCGGCCCGCTCCAGCACTTCGGCATACCGCCCCCGGGAAAGGAGCAGGTCGCAAAACCGAAAGCCTCCAAGGGAATAGAGGTAGGGGTATTGCGGCTGCCGTTCTTTCTGCATGGCCTCGGCTTCCCGGAACAGGCCCTCCGCTTCTTCCAGGTCGCCGGCCTGATGGAGGGCGTCACCGTTTTGCGTGCGGGCGACTTCTTTCTGAAAAGCATCCCCGCTCCGGTCGGCGAAATCGACGCTTTGGCGGGCATAGTCCACAGCCTTTTCGACCTCGCCCAGGGTCAGCCAGAGCTCACTGAGGTTGCCGGCGTTGATGGCTGCATTTTTCCAATTTTCTTCTTTGATGCTCATCTCCAACCCGGCCTGCATAGGCTGGGCCGCCTCGCGCAAGCGGCCCAGGGCGCGGAGGCCAAAACCTGCAAAACTTAAGACCAATGCCTTTCGCCCATCAGAAAGCCCTTCCAAAGGTTTTGCCCATGGCTCCTCAAAAAAAGATGATAGAGCAGAAAGGTGTGAACCAAAGGCACCAAGAGTATGCTCACAATAAGCTTTGTCTCCTCTGTTAATTTTCGGATCGTAAACTTCTCCCCATACTTTAGAAGGCAAATCCGCCATACACCCATGCGCACACGCGGCAAATAACGGTTCCATTTCTTCCAGGGTATCAGGCAGTTCTTTAGGCACGCTTTTGTAATATTCATACAGGCGGCCGTGGGCTTCTTTCCAGGCGTCGGGGTTTGTTTCTTGGAGCCGCTCGCCGAAGTATTCGCGGATGAGGGGGTGGCAGTCGAGGGTGTCTTTTCGGGCGGGGTCTTCCTGGGCGATGAGGCGCAAATCTCGAAGGCGTTTGACGGCAAAGCGCCATTTGGCATCGGTTAGCCCCTGGATCTCATCGGTCAACCCCTCAATGGCCGGCGCCTCTTTCAATTTCTCAATGGCCCCGCCTTCGGCCGGGCGGTCAAACAGGCCCAACAGGTAGAGGATGTTCAATTCGGGCGAGCCGGACAACCAATCTTCATACGATTCCATCACCCGTTTTGCGTGACCGCCGTGTTCCTCTTCTTCCGTCAGGCTGGCGATCCGGTCTCGTTGCCGGATGTCGCCGTCATGGACCACTGAAATGTAACTGCCGAGCAGGTTGAGGGCCAGGGCATGGCCGCCAAAGTCTTCGACGGCCGCTTTCAGATCGTCTTCTCTGCCCTTCACACCAAAACTTTTCAACAATTCCGTCCCTGCTTCAACAGACAGGTTTTCCAGCGGAAGCCGGGCGCACGGCCCCGGCATTTTTACCCTTTCCGCCTCAACAAGGGCGCATTCCGCCACCGTGCTTTTCAATTCGTTCAGGGCCAGTCGGGACGTGATGACGCACAGCCCGTCGTTCAACCGGGCCAGCTCCTTGAACAGCGCCTGAAGCCCCTGGTCCTTCAACTTCCCCTTCATTTCGCCCGGCGGATACTGAAGCGGCTCCAACCCGTCGAGAATCAGCAGCGTTTTGTTCCGGCGCACCAGCTCGGCCAGCCGGACGCCCCGTTCCCATGGAGACCCCTTTTCCGGGTCGGGATCACCGAACCATTCCAGCGCATGGGCGATGAATTGGTCCGCCGACGCCTGCTTGCCTTCGTCCGCCCCCTGGCTGTAAAACGACCAGCCGTAAACGAATCGAGCCCCCCGGTAGTTGTCGCCTTCCATGCCGTTGAGCCACCCGTTCACCAGCGAGGTCTTGCCCACCCCGCCCCAGGCGATCAGGGTGATGATATTCGTTTGGGGCGATTCCCAAGCGGCGTCGAGGAGTTGGAGCTCACGTTCGCGGCCGAAAAGTATGGAAGATGTTTCCGGCAGTTTGGAAAGCAGTAGCTTTTGGGGGCGGGATGGTTGCGGCGACGGTTCGGGCGGCTCTGGAGTGATTCCGGAAGGTGGTGGAGCGGCATCGACCAGGTTGTATTTCCGGCAAACCAGCAAATCGTCTATGGCCCTCTGGTCAAGGTATTGTTTGAGATTATCTCTGGTCTTTGAAAAATGGGTTTCAGGTCGGTTTTCCGGCCTGGCGATGTCAGCATCTTTGAAAAAGAAGAGCTGAACCTTGCCATCTTCAACGCCCAAATCCAAATCCTGATCACCCATCACCGGTATTTCGTGTTCCCGGATGGCCCGGAACCGGGGCCGGTCCCAGGTTTGCAGGGTATCGGCCAACCCGAGCAGGAAGGCCATGGGCGTTGGTCCAACCGGCGCCGCCGACCCGTCGGGGTTGAAGCGGATTTGAAAATTCTTCAGGGTGAGCTTGTAGGCCGCCGTGTCATTGAGATCCCACAGCGAGGGGGTTACATTGTGCAACGCAATGGCGCCCGAGGCCGCGGTGATGGTTTCCCGGCAACCCACCAGTCCCGACTTTAGCTCCTTTAGTTCATCGGCGACCGGCCTCAAAAGCGGGTCTTCCGCCAGATTGTCCAGGACATCAACATAATCCCGGAAGTCCGACCAGATTTTCAGGAGCAGCAACGCGCTGGCGATGCCATGGTCCCGAAACCGGAGGCGGCCCCCCGGCGCGTGCCGAAAGGCGTAATCATAGTACTGTCGTAGGGGCGATTGCCCCTTCTGCTCGTTGATTCCAAGCCCCGAGCTCAACCCGAATGCGGCAATCCGGTCCAGCAGGTCGTCATCTCCGTCAAATTCCATGTCCCTGGGGGACAGAATCTCATCCCGATAGATTCTATGGTTTTTGATGAGCCGTAACTCGCCCGACTTGTCGAGCTTGTCAAAAATCGGCAGCCGGGTCAGCGGCGTTTTCAGCGTATCATTGAGAACCTCGCACACCTTCTGCCATGCCGGTCCGCCCGGCTCATTGGCTCCCTCACATTCCAGCACATACCCGATATCGTGATAGATGGCGCAGGCGCACCACCGCCGCAAAAACTCCGCTGTCCCCGCCGCCTCGTCGCCCGCTCCGATCTCCTCCAGCACCCGCTCCCGGATTGGCCCGCACATCTCGAACAGATAGAACCCCAGCCAGAAGACCCGGAGCTGATGGTTCACATGCTCCCGGTAATCCGGATAAAACTCCCGGTTGAATTGGAAATCGGACAGCGTCTCCAGAAACGGATACGGCCCCAGCTCCGGCCACGCATGCCACAGCGCCTTGATGGCCGCCTTGCCCGCCCGCATTCCCTCTTCGGCATTCCGGGTGGACAGCGCCCGGAAGATGGTCTCTTCCCCGAGCCCCGCCTTGTCCATCACCGCCGACGCCAGCCCGGACGTTCCCATCCAATTGATCAACGTGGCATTCGGCCCGTAGAAAATATATTCCCTGCCCTCGACGGTTCGTTCGATTTTGTTCGGTGTGTGGCTCACAGTCCCCCCGGAATGGCCGTGGTTTTGGGTTCGATCCGTTGATTGGGACTATTAGCGCATTTTGGGTGTCAATTCAAGGGGATTTGTCGAAATGCCCCCGCGGCCGGAGCAATGCCCATCCATTTATCGGATGAAAACAGGATTGACAAGCCGGGCTAAAATATATATCCATGGTATATAGTAAAAGGAGGTTCCCATGACCCCGAAAACCGCAAAACTCTTCATGAACGGCCGAAGCCAGGCGGTTCGCCTGCCCAAGGCATTCCGATTCGAAGGCGATGAAGCCTTGATCCACAGGGATGGCGACCGGGTGATCCTGACCCCGGAGCTGGCGAGATTTTTTCAAAAACGGGATCCGGCCGACCGACGATTTCATGTCCGAGCGAATTGACGAACCGCCCCGGGAGCGGGAAACGGCCTTTAAAGCGTTTTTAATAAGCAAATTTAGCGGGAATAGAAAGCTGGATCATGAGCAGAATAACCGTTAATCCCAAAATTCTTGGTGGGAAACCCATTATCAAGGGAACCCGAATCAGTGTTGAATTGGTCTTGAACCTTCTGGCTTCAGGGGCGTCGGAAGATGAAATTATGGAAGATTATCCTCACATCAGCAAAGAAGACCTCAGGGCATGTTTGCGTTATGCGGCGACCGCATTGAAAAATGAGGTTTACCTGTCCCTGGAATCCGCCTGACGGGCCCATGACCTTAAGGCTGCTCGCGGATGAGAACATATCTCCTCTCCCCACGCCGCAACCGTCCCCGAAAACAAGTTCCCAATTTTCGTTCCGGCCCCGAGCCATGTCGGCCACCGTCCCCGTTTCAATACTGATGATCCGGTGGACATGATCATCGTTTGGGCCATTCGACTCACCCGGCTCATCAAACCCATACCCCCGGCCCCCACCCCCTAAAGGCTGTGCTTGACACACAATAAGACACCGGGGTGGAGAGGTTTGGTCACGTCATGGCGTAAGCCTACCGCACACCTGTCCGGCCCAGTCCCGGAGGGGCCGAACATGCCAGAGCGAGGCGGAGCCCTCGCCATTATACATAATCCACCCTTGCTGGGTCAGAGACAGTGCCAGCGCCGAAGGCGCGAATTGATAAAGGCCAGGGCAACGCCCTGGTAACCGGC
>CAZWGY010000389.1:0-4818 GCA_964633575.1 uncultured Desulfobacteraceae bacterium | reverse complement strand
CAGAACCCCTTTTGAAAGGAGCTTGTATGATCACGTTGATCTGCCACGGCGACAGCCTCACCGAAGGCGCCGATCTCGACCGGGGCTTCACCTGGCCGGCCCTGACCGGGGCCTCACTGGGAATCCGAACCGTCAACCGAGGCATCGGCGGGGACACCAGCGCCGGGCTCCTGGCCCGGTTTCACCCTGATGTGATCCAACCGGCGCCCGAGTTCGTCCTGATCCTCTGCGGAACCAATGACCTCTGGTGGGGCCTGCCCGCCAACGCCATCCTGGCTAACGTCTTCGCCATGGCCTATCAGGCCCAGTACGCCAAGATCACGCCGATCCTGGCCACTCCCCTGCCCTTCCACGCCGAAATCGCCCAAGCCGCCGCCATCACCCCACCGGCCGACGGCTTCGACGAATGCGGAGCCGCGCTGCTCCGGTACGTCGGTGAACTCAAAGCAGCGGCCGACCGGAGCGAGATCCCCTGCATCGACCTCTATGCCCCGTTTCTGGACGCGGCCGGCGCCGTCCGCGGCGACCTTTTTCTCGAAGACGGCCTCCACGCCAACCGGGCCGGCCACCGGGTCGTGGCCGAAGCGGTGATCAACCGGCTCCGGGCCGACTTCCTCTTATGCGGATAACCCGGCTATCCGTCGGCTTCGGGCAGTCTCCGCTTGAGCTCCCGGATGAGGGCGGCGCAAAGCTGATTGGCGTCGGCCACCACCGCCACGTCCGCCAGCTTCATCATGGGCGCCTCGGGGTTCTTGTTCACCGCGATGATCAGCTCCGAATCGCCGATGGCCGCGGTGTGCTGGATGGCTCCGCTGATCCCGAAGGAGAAGAGGACCCGGGGCCGGATGGTCCGCCCGGCCTGACCCACCAGGGCGTCGGGGTCGATCCACCGGCCGTGGACCACCGGTCGAGTGGCTCCCACCTCGCCGTCCAGGAGCCGGGCGAGCTCGAAGAGCTTTTTAAACCGGGCCCGGCTTCCCATGCCCCGACCGCCGCAGATCACCACCCGGGCGTCTTCCAACCGGGCCTCCCGGCGGGGCCGGTATTCAGAGGCCCTGACCCGGACCCGGTCGGCCGGGAGATCCGCCGCCGGCGGGATCGGGACGATCTCGCCGGTCCGGTCGTCGTCGTGGGGGATTTCCGGAAAGATCCCCGGCCGGACCGTGGCCATCTGAGGCCGTGCCCTGGGAGTGACGATCTCGGCCAGAAGGTTGCCGCCAAAGGAAGGAGCGGTCTGGACCAGAACCCCATCCGCGTCCACGTCTAGCCCCACGCAGTCGGCGGTCAGGCCGGTATTCAGCCGGCGAGCCACCATCGGAGCCAGCTCCCGGCCGAAATCGGTGGCCCCCACCAACAGGATCGACGGCCGGCGGGCGGCGGCCAGCCGGGCCGTCAGGGCCGCGAAGGTCTCGGTCCGGTATTCGGCCAGATCGGGATGGTCGGTCACGTAAACCCGGTCGGCCCCGTGAGCGACGTATTCCCGGACGTATTCGTCCACCCCGTGGCCAAAGGCCAGGGCGCAGACCGTGGCGTCGAGGGCCGGAGCCAGGTCCCTCGCCCGGGCGAGCAACTGGAGCGTCACCCGGTTCTGAAAATAATTCCGATAATCCCCGAACACCCAGATTTCCCGACCCGACTCAGCCATCTTGCCCTCCGCCTTCCGGCCCCTTGAGATCCCGGCCCGCCGCCCCGCCGATCCGGTCCTCGTAGCGGTCCAGAAGCTCCGCGACGATCTTCCGGGGCGCTCCCCGAAGGACGACGCTCGCCGCCGCCGCCGTCGGGGTGTAAACCTTCCGGATCTGGGTGGGCGACGCGGTCCCGGCGGAAAAGTCGGCGGCCAGCCCCAGGTCCTCGGCGTCCACCGTCCGGACCTCGCCTTCGGAAAAGGCCGATTCCAGGCCGGCCATGGGGACATGCCGGGGCCGGAAACTCCGGAGAGCCACCGTGACCAGGGCCGGGAGGTCCATATCGAGGGCCTCGAAAAAGCCGTCGCACCGCCGCTCCACCGAAAGGCATCCATTATCCAGCGACATCGTTTCCACGTAGGCAATCGAGGGCAGGTCGAGGGTCACGGCGAGCTGAGGGCCGACCTGGCCGGTCTCGCTGTCACTGGTCCGCGATCCGCAGAGGATCAGATCGACCGCCGGACACTCCCGCCGGATGGCCCGGCCCAGGATCTCCGCCGTGATAAAGGTGTCGGCCCCGGCCAGGCGGGGATCCGTGACGAGGATGCCCCGGTCGGCGCCCAGGGCCAGGGCCTCCCGGAGGACCGCCTCGGCCGCCGGCGGCCCCATCGAGACCGTCGTGATCCGGGCCGGATGAGCGGCCTTCAATCGCAGCGCCGCCTCCAAAGCCCCCCTTGCGGCCGGGTCGATCATCACCCCACCCCGGTCCCGGCGGAGGGTCCGGGTTTTCGGGTCCCAGGGCAGCTCCGATACCGACGGGACCTGCTTGAGCGGGACGACCAGCTCGCGGGTGGGATCGCTCATGACACCCGCCCCAGCACGGACCGGGCGATCACCATCCGCTGGATTTCGCTGGTCCCCTCGTAGATTTCCGTCACCTTGGCGTCGCGGAAAAAGCGCTCCACATCATACTCCTTGCTGTAGCCATAGCCCCCGTGAATCTGGACCGCCCGGTTGGTAACCGTTGTCGCCAGGGTGCTGCAATAGAGCTTGGCCATGGCCGCTTCGGCGGAAAAGGGCGCGCCCCGGTCCTTCAGGGCGCAGGCCCGGTAGAGGAGCAGCCGGGCCGCGTCGATCTCGGTGGCCATGTCCGCCAGATAATTCCCCACCGTCTGAAACGATGCAATGGGCCGGTTGAACTGCTGCCGCTCCCGGGCGTACTTGACCGCCGCGTCAAAGGCGGCCTGGGCAATCCCGAGGGCCTGGGCCGCGATCCCGATCCGCCCCGTGTCCAGGGCCGACAGCCCGATCCGGAGGCCGTCGCCGGGCGTCCCCAGGAGGCAGTCCGGCGGAACCCGGCAGTCCTCGAAAAACAGCGACGAAACCGGATTGGCCCGCATCCCGCAAAGGTCTTCAATCTCACCCACGGCAAAGCCCGGGGTCTCGGACGGGACCATGAAAACGGAGGCCCCGCGCTTCCGGTCGGCCGAATCGGTGACGGCGAAAACCAGGGCCAGCCCGCAGACCCCGCCGTTGGTCACGAAAATCTTGGTCCCGTTGAGGGTCCAGCCGTCCGGGCCGGGCGTTGCCAGAGTCTCCACTCCCCCGGCGTCGGACCCGGCATTGGCCTCGGTGAGGCAAAACGCCCCGATCCGCTCCCCGCCGGCCAGCTCCGGAAGAAACCGGTCCTTTTGCGAAGACGTCCCGAAAGCCGCCACCGGATAGGCCGCCACGCTGTTGTGAACGGTAACGCAGAGGCCCACCGCCGGGCAGACCCGGGAAAGCTCCTCGATGACAATGGCGTAGCTGATGGCGTCCATCGCGGCCCCGCCATAAGCCCTCGGAACCTGAAGGCCGAAATAGTGAAGCGGCCGCATCCGGTCGATGATCTCAGTGGGAAACCGGGCATCCCGGTCCAGGTCGGCGGCCACCGGGCCGATTTCAGACTCGGCAAACGCCCGGACGGTCCGCCGGACCGTTTCGTGTTTCATGCAGGGGGTTATATCCACATCAGCTCCCGATTGACCGGCTGGTCTCCATCTAAATCTCCGCTCCCACCACCGTGATATTGTCCGATCCGCCCCCGGCCAGGGCCGCGTCGATGAGCATCCCGAGCCGGTCGGCCAGCTCGGCCCGCTCCCCCAGAATGGCGGCGATCACGTCGGCCGAAACTTCGCCGTAAAGCCCGTCTGAACAGAGCAGCACCACGTCGCCGGGCTTGACCAGAAAGCTGCCCGAATCCGGCTCGCACCGCCGGCATCCGACGCACTTGAGGAGAAGGTTCCGCATGGGGTGGATCTCCGCCGCCTCCTCGGTGATATCGCCGGCGGCCAGGAGCCGGCCCGGAATGGTGTGGTCCTCGGTCATCCGCATCAAATTGCCGTCGCGGAAAAGGTAGAGCCGGCTGTCGCCCACATGAGCCCAATAGAGCAACCCTTTCCGGATGTAGGCGATGACCAGGGTCGTCCCCATCCCCGACAGCTCCGGCCGGTTGTCGATGGCGTTCCGAATCTCCCCGTGAGCCGCCAGAATCCGGTCGGTCAGGTGGCCGGCAAGGTCCCGGCCCGTCGGCTGGCCCGCCCCTTCAATGCTTTCCACCGCAATGGCCGACGCGATGTCCCCGCCGATCTCCCCGCCCATCCCGTCGGCGACGGTCAGCAGGCAGGTCCCATCATCGTAACGGATCACCCGGCAGTTGTCCTCGTTGTTCTCCCGCCGGTATCCGACATGGCTCTGATGGGCGGTCTTCATGCCACCATCGGCGGACCGTCGTCCGGCACCGCCGCCCGAAAGACCCGGCCGTCTCCCCGGAGCCGATACCGGGCCACCGCTCCCGGCACCAGAGCGGCGGCCCCGGCCCCCAATCGAACCCGGTTTCCCGTCGGTCCCTCGACGGTCGAGGTTCCCTCGACGCAGAGGAGAATCTCGACCCCGGCGGCGTCCACATCGAGAGGGGTCGCCGGTTCCAAAGATATGACCGAGAGGCGGAATTCAGCCGCCGGGGTGGGATAGACCCGTTCGAAGCCCTCGCCCGTCGGGGTGATCGGCGAGGCGGAACAGGGATCGAACCGTAGCACCGACAGGAGTCCGTCCACGTCCACGTGTTTGGGGGTGAGCCCGCCCCGGAGCACGTTGTCGGAATTTCCCATGATCTCGATCCCGGTGCCGTCGAGGTATGCGTGAAGCTCGCCGG
>CAZWGY010000388.1:0-4841 GCA_964633575.1 uncultured Desulfobacteraceae bacterium | reverse complement strand
CATGATCATTCCCCCCTTCCCTTTAGGGAAGGGGGGCTAGGGGGGGTTAGGTCTGAATGCCGTGTGGCCGAAATGATGATCAATGCCAAACTATGATATAGGTCAAGGTGGAGCTTGTGAGGTCGATGGGCATGGCAACCCGACGGGCGTGGTTGACGCGCCATCCGCATCGGTTTATTTTAAGGTCAACTGATCTGAAAGGAGTATTCCATGACGGCACAAGATATTTTGAACAGCGAGGATTTCAAACGGTGCGAGGCATTCCACGGCCACATCTGCCCCGGCCTGTCCATGGGCTACCGGGCCGCGAAGGCCGCCATGGAGTGGCTTGACGCTCGCCGGGCCGAAGACGAAGAGGTGGTGGCCATCGTCGAAACCGACGCCTGCTCCGCCGATGCCATCCAGGTCCTCACCGGCTGCACCTTCGGGAAAGGCAATTTCTTCTACAAGGATTACGGCAAGATGGCTCTGACCCTGGCGAGCCGGGACACCGGCCGGGGAGTACGAGTCTCGATTCTCCCGGAGGCATTTGCCCCGGATGGGACCCATTTCGACCTCTTACGGAAAGTCATGGCCGGGGAGGCCGACGAGGCCGAGCGCCGGGCGTTCCGGGATCGCCATTTCCAGCGGACTTGCGAGGTCCTCGAGAAGCCCACTGAGGCCCTCTTCCGGCTCACTCCGGTGGACATCGAGCTGCCCTCCCGGGCCCGGATCGAGCCATCCTCGCCCTGCGACCGGTGTGGGGAACCGACCATGCCGTCGAAGATGGAAACCATGGACGGACGGTCCCTGTGCCGAGGATGCGCTCAAGAGCGATGACATCCGGTCCCGAAGATCGTCCGATCCATGCGGCGGGGGCCTTTGGATGCCCCCATGATCATTCTTTCCCGTCGGCGCACCAGAAGGCCCATGAACACCGGACCTGGGCCGTCATCGCCCTGACCTTGGTCACCATGGTGGTGGAGATCGTCTCGGGGATCGTCTTCGGCTCCATGGCGCTTCTGGCCGACGGCTGGCATACGGCCACTCACGCATCGGCCATGGGGATCACCGCATCAGCCGATTTCAGCCTATTTCCGACCGGTCCCTAACGGTTGCGGATCGGAGCTTACCCCCACCGGCCGGGGATGACCGCGCCACAGCCGGGACAGGCGCCGTCGGCCAGGTAAGCTCGACCGCCCCCCATCCCGCGACGCTCCACCAGCGTCTCCCCGCAGTCCGGGCAGACGGTGTCCGACGGGGCTCCCACGTTGCCCAGGTAGATATACCGCAACCCCGCCTTCCGGCCGATGTCCCGGGCCGTATCGAGGGTCTCGATGGGGGTGGCCGACCGGTCCCCGTATTCGTGAGCCGGATGGAACGCGCTGATGTGCCAGGGGATGTTCGGGTCCACTTCGGCCAGAAAGCCCGCGATCCCTTCCATCTCCGAAACCCCGTCGTTGTCGCCGGGGATGAGCAGGGTGGTCACCTCCACCCAGATTCCAAGGTCCACCAAGTGGCGGATGGATCGGGTCACCGGCGCAAGCCGGCCCTTGCAGACCTCCCGGTAATAGTCATTCGACCAGGATTTCAAATCCACGTTGGCCGCGTCCAGGTAGGGCGCGATCCGGTCGAGGGCCGCTTCGGTCATGAATCCGTTGGTTACAAAGAGGTTCCGGATGCCCTCGGCGTGAGCCATCTCGGCGGTGTCATGGGCGTATTCGAAAAATATGGTGGGCTCGGTATAGGTGTAGGCGATGCTCGCGCAGTCGCCCTCGCGGGCCTGAGCCACCACCGCGTCCGGGGGCAGGTCCATGCCGGGAAAGGCATCGCCCCCGGTCGGCGAAAATTGGGAGATTTGCCAGTTCTGACAGAAGCCGCAGTGGAAGTTGCACCCCACCGTCCCGATGGAAAAGGCCCGGGAGCCGGGCAGGAAGTGGTAAAGCGGCTTTTTTTCCACCGGATCGGTGTTCCGGGCGATGGTCTTTCCGTACACCCGGGAATATAAGGTCCCGCTTTTGTTTTGCCGGACCCCGCAGAACCCGGTGTCATCGGGCTCGATCCGACAATGATGGTTACACAGGTCGCACCGGACGGCTCCGTCCGACAGCGGCTGATACAGCATGGCTTCGCGTGTCATGGGACTCCTTTTCGTATTGGGGCGCCGGACGGAAGATTACCATCCGTGGGCCCCGCGCAGGGGCACGAACCGGCAGCCGCATAAATTTTCGTGACGGAGCTCGCCGTCGCCCTTGGTGATCCGGACCAGCTCCTGGATGTTCCGGTCCCCCACCGGAATGACGAGCCGGCCGCCGGGGGCGAGTTGGGCCTTCAGGGGCTCGGGGATGTCCGGGGCCCCGGCGGTCACCAGAATGGCCGCGTAGGGCGATGCTTCGGGCCACCCGGCCGTGCCGTCGCCGACCGTGCCATGGACATTGGTGTAGCCCAGGGACCGGATCGTTTCCAGAGCCGACTCCAGGAGCGTCGGGTCTTTTTCCACCGTGTAAACATCGGCGGCCAGTTCGGCCAGGATGGCGGCCTGGTAACCGCTCCCGGTCCCGATCTCCAGGACCCGTTCGCCCCCGGTCAGCCCCAGGGATTCGGTCATCAGAGCGACGATGTAGGGCTGGGAGATGGTCTGACCGTTGCCGATGGGCAGCGGCCGGTCGCTGTAGGCCATCGACCCATCCCCGGACTTGACGAAACAGTGCCGGGGCACATCCCGCATGGCCTTGAGAACCAGCGGGTCCCGGATGCCACGGGGGATCAGTTGCTCGTCCACCATCTTTTGTCGGGCGTTTTCGACATGAGTATCCAGCATGATGGTTACCTCTCTTTGGATGTCAAAGCTCTCAGTCAATCCACAATCCATTTTAACCGTCCGGCGGAGCTTCCGGTATGGGTCGAGGGCTGTATATTTGACGGCGGGGGCAGGTGGGTGTGGGGTGAATGACCGGGAAAAATGGGGCGTTGCCCCCCATTTACCCTCAGCGGTAAATTCGGACAATGACAATCAAATGGAGACATGGCGGACACCGGACGGATTGATGGAAAACGCGAAACCGAGACGAGGTTTTTAAAACCCCGGAGGTCTTCAAGCCACGGTGCGGCCCGGAAATTTTGTGGGGTTCCAGCACCTGATAACGACGCCATTTGATCTTTCCCCCCAAGATGCGCTATGGTATCCGACAAAATGACTTTTTGGGAAAGGACCCGGCCGATGGATTTGACCCCGTTTGACGACATGAGCGCCCCGGAGCTTCGCCGGTACATCGAGTTTCTCCTCTGGCATTACCGGGTGGTGGACGCCTTCTGGTTTCTCTATACCGCCGAGGAGTTCGACCAGCCCACGGCGGAACGGCTCAACGAGCGGGTCTGGGAAAAGGTCTCCGGGATGGCGGCCCGGGACCTGGTCTCGCGGTTCGACATCCGGGAAAAAGGGCTTTCGGGATTCGTGGCGGCCCAGAAGCTCTTTCCCTGGTGCATCCTGGTGGGCTACGAGATGGAACAGCGGCCCGACGAGGTGATCATCACGGTTCCGTCGTGTCCCACTCAGGAGGCCCGGCTCCGGAGGGGTCTGGGCGAATACGACTGCAAGGAGATGCACCGGGGGGAATTCGAGGCCTTTGCCCGGGTGGTGGACGACCGAATCCGGGTGGAATGCCGGTTTGCTCCGCCGGACGAGCATCCGCCCGATTGTTTCTGCCAGTGGCGGTTTACCTTATCCGAAGGTGACCCTGATGAATAGCCCTCGAGGTTCCGCTTTTGTCGCGGCCGGGATCATTTTGCTAACCCTGATTACATTCGGGAGGAGTCCCGCCATGAGCGAATCGACAACGACATCGACTTCCATCGAGCTGCCCTCGCCGCGGACGGCCGAGGGGCTTTCCGTGGAAACGGCCCTTTCAACCCGCCGGTCGGTCCGGCAATTTGCCGACACGGCGCTTTCCACCGAGGAGGTCGGTCAGCTTCTCTGGGCGGCCCAGGGAATCACCCGGACCGGGGGCTACCGGACCGCGCCGTCAGCCGGAGCCCTCTACCCGCTGGAAATCTTCATGGCCATCGGGCCGGGGGGCGACCTCCCGGCCGGGGCCTACCGATACGATCCCGCCCGGCACGCCCTGACGAAAACGGCCGACGGGGACCGGCGGGCTGAGCTGTCCGAGGCGGCGTTGAGGCAGGGATCGGTCCGAGGCGCTCCGGCGGTGATGGTGATCTGCGCGGTCTTCCAGCGGGTCACCCGGAAATACGGGGACCGGGGGATGCAGTACACCTTCCAGGAATCGGGCCACGCGGCCCAGAACGTCCATCTCCAGGCGGTCTCTTTGGGGCTCGGGTCGGTGCCGGTGGGCGCCTTCCGGGGAGATCCGGTCCGCCGGGTTTTGGGGGCCGAGGAAAACGAGGTGCCGGTTTACATCATCCCGATCGGCCATCCGGCGGGGACGGAATAAGGTGGCCGGTCAGGGGTTACCCGAGCGGATCACCATCGACGGTCTTCTGGATCGGTATCCGACGATATTCTTTGACGCTTACGGGGTTCTGGTCCATCATAACGGGGCCATGCCGGGGGCGGCGGCGCTGATCGAGCGGCTCAACCGCGAGGGGCGGGCCTACTTCGTGGTAACCAACGACGCATCCCGGCTGCCGGAGACGGCGGCGGACCGGTACCGGTCATTCGGGCTGGAGATCCCGGCCGACCGGGTGATTACCTCGGGCTCGCTCCTGTCGCCCTATTTCGAACGCCACGGCCTGGCCGGGGCCGACTGCGCCGTCCTGGGTCCTGATGACAGCCGGCGCTACGTCGAGATGGCCGGGGGCCGGGTGGTGTCGGCGGCCGAGGATTTTTCCGTGCTGGTCATCGG
>CAZWGY010000387.1:1344-4851 GCA_964633575.1 uncultured Desulfobacteraceae bacterium | reverse complement strand
TTTACAACCGGCGCCGGATTTTGATATTATGTTCCCAACCCGGTCCAACGGCCGCCGCCGGCGAGGCGGACGCCGATGGCCGACAACTCAGACGTTACGGGTATTTGCGATGACTTCAGCTCACGATATTCTCGGCATCGACGTCGGTGCCGTATCCGCCGCCGCGGTGCGGCTGTCGCCGTCCGGCGAAGTGGTCGGATCGGCGTATATCATCCATCACGGGGATCTGACATCGGCCTTTGACCGCCTCTTTGCCGATCTTTCGGTTGCCGGGGTCCGGGGAGTCGCGGTGACCGCTTCGACTCCCCGGCGGGTCCGGTCCGACGCGGTTTACGACAACCAGGTCGCGGCCATCGCCACCGTTCGGGGCCGGTACGAGTCCGTCCGGACGCTGTTGACCGTCGGGGGCGAGACCTTCGGGGCTCTGTTTTTCGACGAGGACGGCAACTATCGCCGCCACCGGGGCAACACCTCGTGCGCGGCCGGGACCGGCGCCTTTCTCGACCAGCAGGCCGGCCGGCTAGGCTTGAGCGGCATTGGCGAGCTGGCCGGGATCGCCGGTGAAAACCACTCCGAAATCCCCAGGATCGCCACCCGGTGCGCGGTCTTCGCCAAGACCGACCTGATCCACGCTCAGCAGGAGGGCTATGCCCTCCCTCAGATCTCCGACGGGCTGGCCTTCGGCCTGGCCCGGAACATCGTTGATACCCTTTTTACGGGCCGGGGGCCCACTCCGCCCATCCGGATGGCCGGCGGCGTGGCCCTCAACGGGGCCGTGGTCAAGCACCTGTCGGCGCTCCTCTGCCACCCCGTGATGACCGACGATCACGCGCCGGTCTTCGAGGCACTCGGAGCGGGCCTCCGTCTCCTCGAAGACGGCGTGGGAGCCGATATCCCCGTTTTGCGGGGTCCCGATGACCTCCTTTGCCGGGAGGCCGACGCCTCGCTGACCCACCATCATCCCCCGCTCGCCCTGACGCGGTCCGACTACCCTGAAATGGGCGGGCTGGAGTCCTACCTCTTTCCCGAGGGGGAAGCCGACCCGGCTCTGGCGGTGGAGGTGGAGATCCACGAGCCGTTGACCGCCGGGGACGCGGTGACCGCGTTTCTGGGGCTCGACGTGGGATCGACCAGCACCAAGGCGGTCCTCGCCGACGGGGAAGGCCGGGTGATCGCCGGGTTTTACACCCGGACCGCCGGCCGGCCGGTGACCGCCACCCAGCGGATTCTGGCCTCGGTGGACGACTTTATCCGCCGGACCGGGGTCTCGCTCACCGTGGCCGGGGCCGGGACCACGGGCTCCGGCCGGAAGCTCACCGGCGCGATCCTCGGAGCGGACCGGGTGATCGACGAGATCACCGCTCACGCCCGGGCCGCCGTTCAGCTCCGGCCGGACGCCGACACCATCATCGAGATCGGCGGGCAGGACTCGAAGTTTACGACCCTCAAGGACGGCCGGGTGACCTTCTGCGTGATGAACACCGTCTGCGCCGCCGGAACCGGGTCCTTTATCGAGGAGCAGGCCCGGCGGCTCGACTGCCCCCTGTCCGACTACGCCCGGCGAGCCGAGGGGAACCCGTCGCCGCTGGCCTCCGACCGATGCACCGTCTTCATGGAACGGGATCTCAACCACCTCCTGAACCGGGGATATCCGCCGGATGAGCTCCTGGCCACCGTTCTCCATTCGGTCCGGGAAAACTATCTGACCAAGGTCGCCGCCGAGGCGGCCATCGGCCGGACGGTCCTCTTCCAGGGGGCCACCGCCCGAAACCGGGCCCTGGTGGCCGCCTTCGAAAATAGCCTGGAGCGGCCCATCCACGTCTCCCCGTTCTGTCACCTCACCGGGGCATTGGGAGCGGCTCTGGCCGTGGCCGACGATCCGGCCGAGGTCACCCGCTTCCGGGGGATCGGCCTCCACCGCGAGGAAATCCCCATCCGCAACGAGGTCTGCGACCTCTGCCCCAACCACTGCAAGATCACCGTCGCCGAAGTGGGCGGGGAGACCGCCGCTTACGGGTTTCTCTGCGGCCGGGATTACGACACCCGGCACTTTGTCAACAACAACCGGTCCGGCTTCGATCTCCTGAAAGCCCGCCGCCGCGCCTTCACGGCCGACCGGGAGAACCGGGAGCCGGCCCCGCCCCGGACATCGGAGCCGGTCGTCGGCCTCCCGGCGGGCCTCTACATGGCCGAGGACCTCCCGTTCTGGCAACATTTTTTCGACGACCTCGGCATCCGGACGGTTACCAGCGAGGACCTGGAGAACCCGGTCAAGGCCGGCCGGCGGCATACCGGCGCCGAGCTCTGCGCCCCCATGACCGCGCTCCACGGCCATGCCGCCCATCTCCTCGACCGGGCCGACCTCATCTTTCTGCCCCATTATCTGGAACAACGGACCGCTGAGCGCGGGGCTCGACGGCAATACTGCTACTATACCCAGTACGCGGCGGCCCTGGCATCCCAGATTGCCGGCTTCGACGCCCGGGACCGGTTCCTGACTCCCCTGACCAGCTTCATCTACCCCGGATTTCATACCAAGACCCAGCTTCACCGGACTCTCCAGCCGCGGTTCGGGGTCAAATTCACCGAGGTCTCGGCCGCTTATGACCGGGCCGTGGAAGCCCGGGAGTCGGCCCGGCAACGCCTTCGGGGCATCTATGCTCAGAAAGCGGCGACCGATGACATCCACGTGGTTCTCCTGGGCCGGCCTTACACCGTCTGCTCGCCGGCCCTGAACCAGCGAATTCCCGAAATCTTCGGGTCGCTTGGGGTACGGTCGTTTTTTCAGGACATGGTGCCTCCGCCGACGGGGGATGCGGCCGAGGCCCTCGCCGACCTGCTCCGTGAGGTCCACTGGCGGTTTGCCGCTGAAATCCTCCGATCGGCCGACACCGCGGCCCGGACGCCGGGCGCCTATCCGGTTTACCTCACCGCCTTTCAATGTACGCCGGACGCCTTGGTCCTGGAATACTTCAAGCGGCTCATGGCGGCCCACGACAAGCCCTACCTGATCCTTCAGCTCGATGATCACGCATCCAGCGTCGGCTACGAGACCCGGATCGAGGCGGCGGTCCGGGCCTTCCGGAATCACCATGAAACCCGGCCGGACCGATTTGCCGCCGAGCCCGCCCTGACCCACCCGGCGCTCCGGCCGAAAACCGAAGACGACCTCCGGGACAAGACCCTGGTGTTGCCCAACTGGGACCCCCTGGCTCAGCCCCTGGTGGCGGCCAACCTCCGGCGGGAAGGAGTGGACGCCCGGATTCTCGATGAAAGCGAAACTTCTATCCGGGAAAGCCTTCGGACCAACACCGGCCAATGCCTGCCCCTCAACATCATTGCCGGCGAACTCCTCAATTACCTCCGGCGCCACGATCTCGACCCCGGACGGACGGTCCTCTGGATGATCCGGTCATCCATCGCCTGCAACCTGGGCCTCTACGCCCACCATCTCCGGACTCTCCTGGCCGAGGCCGACGGGGGACTCGCCCGGACCGGGATTTACGC
>CAZWGY010000387.1:0-1244 GCA_964633575.1 uncultured Desulfobacteraceae bacterium | reverse complement strand
AGCGCCATCCGGACCATCCCCGGTCCCCGGCGTCCCCCCGTTGCCATCTTCGGCGACCTCTACGTCCGGGACAACCCGGTGATGAACCAGGACCTCATCCGGACGGTGGAAGCCCACGGCGGCGAGGTCATCACCACCCCATACAGCGATTACGTCAAGATGGTCGCCGGACCGTATCTCAAAAAGTGGCTCATCGAGGGCCGGTACCTGAGCGCGCTGTCCTCACGAGCCATTCTGGCGGCGGTCCGGCATCAGGAGCGGCACTATTATCGGATCTTCGGCGGTATCCTCGGAGAACCGATGCCGACCTACGACGATGATCCGGAGACGGTCCTGGCCCAATACGGTCTCCGGCTGGAGCACACCGGAGAATCCATGGACAATCTCCTGAAGGTCCATTACCTCAAAAAACACCACCCCGACATCGCCCTGTTTATCCAGACAAGCCCCGCTTTCTGCTGTCCGGGGATCGTCACCGAAGCCATGGCCCGGCGGATCGAAGCCCACACCGGAACCCCGGTGGCATCCATCACCTACGACGGGACCGGCGGGAACAAAAACCGGGCAATAATCCCCTACCTGGTCCATCCCCGGCGGAAACGGGAGGCCGATCCGATGGACATCATGGCCGAAGGGGTTTTCCAGTAGATGGGCCGGACGCCGGAAACCGGGAAGTCCACGGAAACGGTCTTGTGAAAGGGAAAATGGGGTCAATCCCCCCTTTCCTATTCGCTGATAGTGTGCGAAAATCATCATTGATACTGAAAACCTGAGAAAAGGGGAACGAGCTTATGGAATTGACAAGCAGCGCGTTTGATTACGAGGGAATGATTCCATCCAAGTACACCTGTGACGGGGAGAACGTCAGCCCGCCGCTGACCATCTCCGGCGTCCCGGCCGAGGCCAAAAGCCTTGTCTTGATCATGGATGACCCGGACGTCCCCACCCATCTCCGGGAGGACGGGATGTGGGACCATTGGGTGGTTTTCAACATCCCGCCCGACATCACCGAGATCCCCGAGGGCGAGGAACCGCCGGGGACCCCGGGCCTCGGGACCGGCGGCAACACCGAATACTACGGTCCCTGCCCGCCGGATGGGGCTCACCGGTACTTTTTCAAGCTCTATGCCATAGACGGCCACCTGGAACTCCCGGAAAAAACCGACAAGATCACCGTGGAACGGTCCCTCGACGGCCGGGTCGTCGACCGGGCGGTCCTCATGGGGCGGTATGAGCGGCATTAA
>CAZWGY010000386.1:0-4875 GCA_964633575.1 uncultured Desulfobacteraceae bacterium | reverse complement strand
CGCCCGGCGAAGGACCAGCCGCGAGTCCCATCCCGCATCGAGTACGCAGGGACGCTCCGGATGCGACAAAAGTGGCCTCCAATCCGGCCGTCCACTTTCTCAACAGGCGGTGTTTCGATGTGCTCCGGGGTGTGGTCGCTCTGATCCGGGCTTAGGCCTGGATCAACTGGGTGGGCATCGGCCCCTTTGCCGGCATCCCGGCAATCCTGGTGATCAACACCTCCCCGGCCGGGTCGAAGAGAAGATGGAGCCCTACACCCGCTGCATCACCGATCACATCGTCAAGCGATATGGGACCACCGTTCAATGACGCTACAACGCCCTTTCGGCCCGCTTGGCCAGGGCCGCTTTAGCAGATTTCAGAGGACCCGATGATTCCGAACCATTTCGCCGGAAAAAGAAAACCGTCAGGGTCAGATAACCCGATACGGCCAGAAACGTCCCATCCCGCAACAGCGTCCAGATATCGGCGGAGTCTTCGGTGGTCTCCGTGGTAAAACAACCGCAGTAAATGTCCAATCCGCGGATTTTATTGTACGCCAGCGCGGCGATAAAGACCGTTAAGAGGCCGGTGGTAAGCAGCGTCGCCCCCGGCAGCCAGACCCCGGCGATCAGACAGATTCCCAGCAGCAGCTCCAGCCAGGGCAGCGTCAGAGCCGCGAGGTTGACGGCGGCATCGGGAAGCATCTGGTAGTTGTACACGGCTTCGGCAAAAGCGGCGGGGTGGAGGATTTTGTCGAAGCTGGCGTAGATGAACACGCCGCCCATAAACAGCCGTGCGGCATAATACGCCGCCTTGGTCCGGGAGATTTCAAAATTGCTCATGATCGCTTCATCCTTCTTCCGTGGGCAGCCCGGCCTGCTTCCAGACGGTCCAGCCGTTGACGAGCACGTGGACGTCGCCAAATCCCATGTCTTTTAAAAAGATGGCCAGATCGTGGCTCAGGTCGCAGCTTTCGCCGTCGCAATAGGTTATGATGGCGTCGGCCCCCTCCAGTTGGTCGGCCGCTTCCATGAAATACCGGTCCACCTCCCGCCATGGGATACACAGCGCACCCTGGATACGCCCGTCGTCGCATTGGTCCTTGGGGCGGGAATCCACGAAGAGCGCCGCGTCGCGCTCGAACAATTCCCGGGCCCGATCCAGGGATATAACCATGCTGTCGCCCGAAGCGTCTGAAAAACGGGACTCCTCCGACCAGTCCCCCACCAGCGGGATGCCGTCGGGTCGCCAGTGGTTGACTCCGACGGCCAGCAGAACGGCCAGGGCCACGAGGGCGGGCGTCTGCCGGAATGCCCGGCGGAAAGGTTTCAATTCATTTTCAGTCATTATCTCCCTTCTCATTTGGAATCGTTTCTTCTTCTCTTTCGTAAACATCGCTTGGGTGAAATTCGGGCAATGAATTCACGGCTCACAGGTAAGATGGCACACCCCCGTGGGGGTTTGGACCTGGTATGGGAAGTATTTTTGCTTCAACCAGAGGGCCACGTTGACCAGAGCGATGAGCACGGGCACTTCCACCAGCGGGCCGATGACGGCGGCGAAAGCCTCCCCCGAATTGATTCCGAACACGGCCACGGCCACGGCAATGGCCAGCTCGAAGTTGTTGGAGGCCGCCGTAAAGGACAAGGTCGTGGTCTGCTCGTAGGTGGCCTTGAATTTCATGGACATAAAGAAAGTGATCAGGAACATGACCAGAAAATAGATGCACAGGGGGATGGCGATGCGCACCACGTCCATGGGCAGCTTGACGATGTATTCGCCCTTTAGCGAAAACATCACCAGGATGGTAAACAAAAGGGCGATCAGCGTCAAGGGGCTGATCTTTGGGATGAAGCGTTCGTTGTACCATTGCTCGCCCTTGGTCTTTAAGCCGATGATGCGGGTGATCAGGCCGGCGATGAACGGAATGCCCAGATAGATGAACACGCTTTCGGCGATCTGGCCGATGGTGATGTCCACGACCGCGCCTTCGATCCCGAACCATGCCGGAAGAATGGTGATAAAAAACCAGGCGTAAACCGAAAAAAAGAGCACCTGGAAGATCGAATTGAAGGCCACCAGGCCCGCGCAGTACTCGGCATCGCCCTTGGCCAGATCGTTCCAGACCAGGACCATGGCAATGCATCGGGCCAGGCCGATCAGGATCAGTCCCACCATGTATTCATGGTGGCCGGAAAGAAACGTGATGGCGAGGAAAAACATCAGGATCGGGCCGATGATCCAGTTCTGGACCAGAGAAAGGCCGAGAATCTTGACGTCCCGAAAGACAAATCCCAGCTTTTCATACCGGACCTTGGCCAGGGGCGGATACATCATCAGGATCAGGCCGACGGCAATGGGGATATTGGTCGTGCCCACCTGGAAGATATTGATAAAATCCCTCACGCCGGGATAGAGGTAGCCTCCGAACACCCCAACGGCCATGGCCAGAAATATCCACAGGGTGAGGAAACGGTCCAGAAAGCTCAATTTTTTAATGGTCGATTCGGTCATGATTGGATTCCATATTCTTTGGGGTTTCCGGGGTTGAAAATCACATCACGCATTCACAAAAGGGGTTAAGATAAAATAGATGCCGAACAGCCCGATGGCGACGCCGGCCGCTTTCCGGAACCAGACGCCGCCCTGCTGGAAATTCCGGCTTTCCATGAGCCGCTGGACCAGCGCGGTGGAGCTCCCGGCCACGGCGATGGGGATGCAATGGCCGATACCGAACAACACGATGTAGAAAACCCCGACGGCCACCTCCTGTTGAATGGTGATGAAGGCCAAAATGGGGGCGATGAAGCCGAAGGTGCAGGACCCGGAGAGCAGGCCGTAGGCCAGCCCCAGGACGAACGCGCCGAACAGGCCCTTGAGCTTGAATTTCGCCAGGAGCCCGCCGGACATGGAACACGCCGACACCCCCAGCATGTCCAGGGCCACCCATATCAGAATGGCGCCCACCAGGATGGTCCAGTAAGGGCCGATTTCTCCGAGCATCCGGCCCAGCACCGCGCACACAACCCCCACCAGGGCGATGGTGATAAACAGCCCGACGGTGAAGGCAACGGCGTATTTGGCGCCCTGCCGCGGCTTCAGAATCTGGTTTTGCCCGCCCACATAGCTGACGATCAACGGGATCGACGCGATATGGCACGGCGAAAACAACACGCTGATCATCCCCCACAAAAAACAGCCGGCCGCCGCCACGGCGATGCCGCCGGTCATCCATTGATTCACGGTCAAAAACAGGCTTTCCAGCATGGCGAATCCTCTCCTTGTTCGGATCGCGACGGCGATCAGGACGGGCTTGAATCGACGCCCAGTTGTTCGAGCTTTTTCACGATGGATTTCTTGTCCAGAAACCCGGTGTGCCGATAGACCTCCTTGCCGTCCTCATTGAAGAAGATCTGAGTCGGGATGGCTCGCACGCCGTATTTCCTGGCCTGAGCCGGATCTTTCCAGACATCGATGAACACGATGGCCGCTCTTCCTTCGTATTCCTTTTCCAGCTCCTCTAAAATCGGCGCCATCATCTTGCAGGGGATGCATTCGGTGGCCCCGAGATCCAGCATGGTGACGGTTCCGTTGACCGGAACCGCCGAAGCGGCGGCGCTCGTCGTTGCCTCGGGCGCCGGCGCCTGTGCGTCCGGCGCCCGGCTGATTTGGTAACTCACCGCGCCGATGACCGCCAGTCCCACGACGCATCCCAGAATCGCCATTCGAATCTTTTTACTCATTTTGAATTCGCTCCCAGTTTTTCAATCTGTTTCATCACTTCCGCCTCGGCGTAAAAACCGGTGTGACGGAAGGTTTCCTTGCCGTCTTTGTCGTAGAAGACCTGGACCGGAATCGACCGGACGCCGAACCGGGACCCGAGGATCGGATTTTCCCGCACGTGGACGAAGACCACGTTGAGGGCGTCGCCGTATTTTTTCCGGACCTTGTCCAAAATCGGCTGCATCCGGTCGCAGGGAATGCACCCGGTAGCCCCGAATTCGATCATGGACGGTTTGCCGGACCGCCGGGCCCGGTCCACCGGGTTGTCCCGGACTCGCTGAACCTGGGTCGCCGTCCAGCCCTCGTCGATGCGGAGCTCCGAGGTTTCGCTCAGGGAATCGATATAGGCTGACACCGCCTGCTGCTGTTTTTCTTGCAACAGGTATTGGCGAATCCGGTCCTTGACGGTTTCTAACGACGCCCTGCCCATCATGGCGCGGTTCTCCCGGTAAAACGTTTCGACCTCCGCTTCTTCGACCTCGACCGTTTCGGCCCGGCGCCGGAGCAGGTCCTCGATCATCTTGTCTTCATTTTTACCGTCGCCTGCCGGGCCGGCTTTTTGAGCCTCGTTGGCCAGCATGCGCCGGACGGCTTCTTCTTTGAGGATCAGCAGCGCGTATTGTTCGAGCTGTTGTTTCATCTTGTCCGGTTGGACATCGATTATGGTCCGGATATCGGATCGGGTGATTTCGATATCGTCTCCGACCAGCAAAACGCCGTCGGGCAGGCCGGCCAACTCGGCGGAGGACAGGATGCCCAGGTCCATGTCGGGATACCGCTCCTGTACGGTCGCGGCCCGGACGATTTCGGGTGATCCCGCCGTAAGCGCCGTCAGGGTCAACAAGAGGGCGGACCCGAGGATAATCCAGGCCGGCCGGCGATGATGCATCGTCGCATTGAAAACCATACTGCTCCTTTAATTGTAGAGTAAGATGTGGGGTCGATCATTCGGCGGCCGGACGCGGCGGCCGGACGCAATGGCGCGGCCCGCGGCCGGTGGCCGGGGAATTACTTGAAACGGTCGGGGATGGGGGGCTTCAACACAAAAGGGAACACTTCACCAAAATCAGCGGTGGAGCGGGCGGTGAAAGGGCGTTGTAACGACCGGG
>CAZWGY010000385.1:0-4898 GCA_964633575.1 uncultured Desulfobacteraceae bacterium | reverse complement strand
GTAACCGATAATCGCCGCGGACGCAACCAGTAGCCGCATGGCACCCAGCGCCGGGCCAGCGGCATGAAGTCATGAATATTGTGAAAGGGGTTATAATTGTAAGCGGATGGGCGCGAGGGCCGGTCATAGCCCGTCCCGAAAGGGCCGGGGGCGGATCGCAAGCGATTCGGAAATGGCCTTTTGACCCCATTCGTGCTACGGTGACCGTCGGTCAGCGGCATCCGCTGAAGAGATGTGCAATCACGACCCCGAGTCGCCCATAGACCATGCCCCGACACAAGCCGCCCATCGGCATCCGGACATTCCGGCGGACCCACGAAGACCCGGATGGAGGCCCGGCGCCGCGCGGAGGCATTCGTGTCTCGGCGCGGCCGGCTGATCAGTATCGAATTCCGCAAGAACGATTTCGACAGCATTCGCCTTACCACCGAGCCATTGGGAGATTGATTGTTGATAGAGGTTTATCGTCGTCGCACGAAGCATTATGGTTGGAGCCGCGGTCCGTGGATCGCTTTCCGGATCGTTTTCTTTTGCATCGCGTTATGGGGGCCGGCGCCTTGGGCGACGGCGGCGGACCCCGTTGAGGGGATGGTCAAGTTCGACCATTTGACCCCTCAAGACGGCCTGGCCGGGGATTACGTCCCCGCCACCCTCCAGGATCGATATGGATTTATCTGGATCGCCACCGAAAACGGCCTGAACCGCTATGACGGCCATGCCTTCACCCTCTATCAGCACCAGCCGGAAGATCCCCGGAGCCTGAGCTACAGCGACATCAACACCCTTTTCGAAGACGAGGAGGGAACCCTCTGGGCGGGGACGGTCTATGGCCTGAACCGGTATGACCGGGCCACCGACGATTTTACCCGGTACCTCCATGACCCCGATGACCCGGACAGCCTTGGCCACAACCGGATCCGCCACATCGACGGGGGCCAGGGGGATGATCTCTGGATCGCCACCCTCGGCGGTGGGCTGAGCCGCCTGAACCGGCGGACGGGGACATTCGAGCGATATCGCCACGACCCCGCCGATCCGGAGAGCCTGAGCCATAATCAGGTCTGGGTGGTCCACGTCGGCTCGGATGGCGCCCTCTGGGCGGGAACAACCGCGGGACTGGACCGCTTCCATCCCGAAACGGGGACTTTCCATCATTACGTCCATGATTCCGACGACCCGTCGAGCCTCGGCGGCGGGGCGGTCAAGGCCATTTTTGAATCCTCGGCCGGCAGGTTGTGGGTGGGGACCCAGGAGGGCGGGCTGAGCCGCCTGGACCCGGAAAGTGACCGCTTTGTCCATTACGGCCGGGCCCCGGCCGGGCCGGCGTCCACCAACCGCAACGGGGTCAACGCCATAACCGAACGGCGGGACGGCTCCCTGTGGATTGGGACCCAAAACGGACTGATCCGACTGGACGCGGACACCGGGACGTTCACCCATTATGAAAATGAGCCCGGCAATCCTCATGGGCTCAATGAACCGGTGGTGCTATCCCTGATGGAAGACCGGGAGGGCACCCTGTGGATCGGCACAATGACCGGCGGACTCAATCTGTTGACCCGGCACGGACGGAAGTTCGCCCACTTTTACCACCACCCGAAAGATCCCAACAGCCTGACCGGCAACCAGGTCCGGGGCATCCATGGAGATCGGGAGGGGAATCTCTGGATCGGTACGGTCGGCGGGGGACTCAACCGGATGGACTCCCGGACCGGCCGATTCACCCATTATCTCCCCGAGCCCGGCAATCCCCGGAGCCTGAGTCTATCCACTGTCAACGCGGTGACCGTTGATCGAGACGGCCACGTCTGGGCGGGGACCTGGGGCGGAGGGGCCTGCCGGCTGGACCCGGAAACGGGGATCGTTACCCGGTACTCCCACGACCCGGCGGATCCGGAGAGCATCGGCGGCGATTATATCAACTGTTTTCTGGAGGACCCGGAAGGGCGGATCTGGGTGGGGACCTGGGGAGGCGGCCTGAGCCGTTTCGATCCGAACCGGGATCGGTTCGTCCGCTTCCGGCATGATCCCGCCGACCCGGCCAGTCTGGGAGATGATCGACCTCTGGACCTCGTGCTGGACGAAAGCGGCAATCTCTGGATCGGCCTGGCGGGCCACGGCGTGGACCGCTACGATCCGGAAACCGAAAGCTTTATTCATTATCCAGATCCGGATCGTAAATCGAGCCCATTAAACAGCCTCACCGTCCTCGACCTGTTCGAGGCGGCCGATGGGACCTTATGGATGGGCGCCACCACCGGCCTCTATGGGCTTGATCCGGATACCGGAACCGTTTTCGCCCGGACCGGCGAAAACGGGCCGCCGGCCAATGCGATTCGGTCCATCCGGGAAGATGACGCGACGCCGTCCCGCCTCTGGCTTGGCACGAACCGAGGGCTTTACCGCTTTAACCCGACAACCGGAGACACCCGCCGATATGGCGACCACGACGGCCTTCAGGGGGTCGCCTTTGTCAGACAATCATCCTGGAAAAGCCGGGATGGGGTCCTCTATTTCGGCGGAAACAACGGTTTCAACCGGTTCCACCCCGGTACACTGACGGATAACCCGATGGCCCCGCCGGTGGTCCTGACCGGCTTTCGCCTCTTCAACCGGTCCGTGACCATCGGGAGGGATTCGCCGTTGCCGGGTCAGCTTCACACCCTCGACCGGATCCGGTTGGATCACGATCAGAACACCATCGGATTTGAGCTGGCGGCCCTGAGCTACATCGCCCCGGAAAAGAACCGGTATGCCTACCGGCTTGAGGGGCTTGACGCGGACTGGGTCCATGTTGGCGGCGACCGCCGCTTTGTCCAATACACCCAACTGCCCCCCGGCGGTTATACTTTCCGGGCTCGCGCCGCGAACCCCGACGGGATCTGGAACGAGACCGGCGTTTCCCTGGAGATCACCGTCACTCCGCCGTGGTGGGAAACCATGCCGTTCCGGGCCGCGGCGATCCTGCTCATCCTCGCCGCCGTCTATGGCGGATTCCAATGGCGGGTCCATTCCATCCGGGGCCGGAATCGGGAGCTTGAGCGTCAGGTGGCCGAACGGACCCATGATCTCAGGGAAAGCGAGGAACGGTTCGCCACGGTGGTCAACAGCATGGAAGCGGTTTTGTACGTTGCCGACATGACGAGCTACGAGCTGTTGTTCATCAACGATTACACCCGGCGGCAATTTGGCGACGGGGTCGGTCGGATCTGTTGGCGGACGCTTCAAACGGGCCAGACCGGACCGTGCCCGTTTTGCACCAATTCCAGGCTGGTGAGCGACGGAAAGCCCACCGGCGTTTATCAGTGGGAGCATCACAACAGCGTCACCGGCCGATGGTACCACGTCCAGGATCGGGCCATTCGATGGACGGATGGCCGTCTGGTCCGGCTGGAGATCGCCAACGACATCACTCCGCGCAAGGAGGTGGAGCTTGCTCTGGAACAGGCCCGAAAGGATGCCGACGCCGCCCGCCGCGCCGCGGAATCGGCGAACCAGGCCAAAAGCACCTTTCTGGCCAACATGAGCCACGAGCTCCGGACCCCCCTGAACGCCATCCTCGGCTTCAGCGAGCTCATGGCCGGGGATGAGAACCTCACGGAAGACCAGCGGGAAAACCTGGGAATTATCGGGTTCAGCGGCGAACACCTGCTTTCTCTGATCAACAACGTGCTGGAGCTGTCCAAGATCGAGGCCGGACGAATCACCTTCGAATCATCCGAGCTTGACCTTTACCAGATGGTCTCGGCGATAGAGGACATGTTTCGATTGCAGGTCGAGGGCAGGGGACTTGCCCTGATCGTCGAGCTGAAGCCGGGCTTGCCCCGAACCGTCATCGCCGACGAGGGGAAGCTCCGGCAGGTCATCATCAATCTCCTGGGCAACGCGGTCAAGTTCACAGCCGATGGCCGAATTATCCTGCGAGTGGCCGTCGAGGGGAATGACCCCCTGGTCCTCTGCTTCGAAGTCGAGGACACCGGCGTGGGCATATCGCCGGAGGAGTTGGACAAGGTATTCGATGTCTTTGTCCAGACCGATAGCGGACGGCAAATCGGTGAGGGAACCGGGCTGGGGTTGCCCATCAGCCGAGAGTACGTCCGGATGATGGGCGGGGATCTGATCGTGAACAGTCGACCGGGGGAGGGGACTTGTTTCCGGTTTAGCGTTCCGGTCGGGCGGAGTGACGCTTGTGATCTTTCGCATCAGCCCCGCTCGACCCAGACGCTGTCCCTGGCCCCGGACCAATCCGCCCCGGACGGCGGTCCCTACCGAATACTGGTGGTTGACGACGTGGATGCCAACCGCCAGCTCCTGGTCAGCATGCTCAACCCGCTGGGGCTGTCGGTGCGCGAGGCGGTCAATGGCGAGGAAGCGGTGGCGACCTGGGAAGGCTGGCGGCCCCATCTGATTCTGATGGACATCCGGATGCCGGTTCTCGACGGGTACGCGGCCACCCGGGAAATCCGAAGCCGGCCCGAAGGTGGCGATACCGTGATCATCGCCGTTACCGCGGGCGTTTTCGAGGAGCAACGGGCCGAGGTCCTGGCGGCCGGATGCGATGATTTCGTCCGAAAACCGTTTCGGCGACCCCACATCCTGGAAATTCTGCGGCGGTATCTCGGCTTGCGGTATCTCCATGAGGACGAGGAAACCGACCCGAGTTGCGAGGATGACGTCGATCCCGCAAAACTGCCCAACCCCGCCGACGTCCTTTCCGACGAGGCATTGAGAGACCTGAAGGAAGCCGCGATCACCGGCCGGTTCTTCCGGATTCTGGAGATCGTCCAGGGCATCCGGTCGGATGACCCCAATCTGTCCAAGGCATTGAATCGATGGGCCAATGACTTCAAGTACGCCGAGATTCTCTCCTGGATCAATCGAGGGGACGAAAGATAGGT
>CAZWGY010000384.1:0-4901 GCA_964633575.1 uncultured Desulfobacteraceae bacterium | reverse complement strand
GACAGTGCTGGATCGGCCATCACCCGGGAGAACAAGGACCTCGCTTCCTGGCTGGCGGCCGCTTTTGGCGAGCCCCTGGGCGAAGCCGACATCCAGGCCAAGGTCATCAATCCCCGGATCGAACAGGTCCGGCGGCAGCGGGGCGATTTTCAATGGGTCGGCTTTCAGACGGCCGCCGCCGAGCTCCCGCCCCGAACCCTGCTCCTGTCCCCTTGCGGCTCCGGCAAAACCCTGGCCGCCTGGCGATGGATCGCGGCCCAGCTCCGCCGGCAACCGGCCGCCCGGGTTATTTTCCTCTACCCCACCCGAGCCACCGCTACCGAGGGGTTCCGGGATTACGTCTCCTGGGCTCCGGAGGCCGACGCGGCTCTGGCCCACGGGACCGCCGCCTACGACCTGGAGGGGATGTTCGAGCAGCCGGCGGACGAGCGACACGGCCGGGACTATGCCACCGAAGACCGCCTGTACGCCCTGGGCTACTGGCACCGGCGGATCTTTTCCGCCACCGTGGACCAGTTTCTCGGCTTTATGCAGCACGTTTACCGCTCCGTCTGCCTGATGCCGCTTTTGGCCGATTCGGTGGTGGTTTTCGACGAGGTCCACAGCTTCGACCCGGCGCTCTTCTCCGCCCTCAAACGGTTTTTGAAACATTTCGACATCCCGGCCCTCTGCATGACCGCCAGCCTGCCGCCGGCCCGCCGGGAAGACCTGGTGACCGATTGCGGCCTCACCCGCTTTCCATCCGGCGAGGACCGCTTCGAGGACCTGGCGGCCAAAGCGGAAATGCCCCGGTACATCGTCCGGCGGATCGACCGGGAAACGGCCGAGTCGGTCGCTCTGGACGCCCTGGCCGAGGGTCGGCGGGTGCTCTGGGTGGTCAACACGGTGGCCCGGTGCCAGTCACTGGCCCGGCGGCTCGGCGCCCGGTGCTATCACAGCCGCTTCACCCTGAACGACCGGAAAGCCCGTCACGGCGAGGTGGTCCGGGCGTTTCAAGGCGCCGGCGGCGGGGCCGTCCTGGCGATTACCACCCAGGTTTGCGAGATGAGCCTCGACCTGGACGCCGACGTGCTGATCAGCGAGATCAGCCCCATCACCGCCCTGATCCAGCGGATGGGGCGCTGCAACCGCCACGCCCAGCCGGGAGACGGGCGGCTGGGCGAAGTCTTTTTCTACCCGCCTGAAGACGAGATGCCCTACACTCCCGAGGATCTGAACGGCGCCGACGCCTTTTTAAACGAGATCGACGGCCGGACCGTGAGCCAGCAGACGCTCCAAACCCTGTTGGAAACCCACGCGGCCGGGGCCGTTGAAGTGGACAAATACGCCGCCTTTCTGGAGGCCGGCCCCTGGGCTTCGGCCCGGGAGCAAAATCTCCGGGACATCGACGACTTCACGGTCAACGCCCTGCTCGACAGCCACCTGGACGAGTATTTCGACCGACGGCGGGACCGGCGGCCGGTGGACGGTCTCCTGGTGCCGGTGCCCCGGCGGTTTGCATCCCATCACCCCCGGATCGGCCGCTTTCCGCCCGTTGCGCCGGCGATCCACTACGACCCTCAATACGGATTCTTCGACCACCCCCTGGAGGACATCCTATGAGCCAGATCACGGTCCAAGATGACCATGTAACCCTAGACTATGATCTTTTCGAGCTGCCCACCGCTCAGCACAAAGCCGGGCTGGCCGGGCTCCTGGTAATGATCGAGTCATTGCGGCGACGAAAAATCGAACCCATCCCGGAAGTTTCGGTATCCACGGCCACGGTCCGCGTCACCTTCACGGAAAAGAGCCTGAGGACGGTGATGGACGACCTCTTCGACGCCCGCTGGCGGGAAACCCTGGTCCGACAGAAATGGACGGGCCAAACCCCCAAGCGGATCGACGAGGTGACCGTTGAGACCGCCGGGAAAACCAAGACCGAAAAGCGGTTTGTTTATGACATTGTCCAGCCCACCGGCGCCTTTCTTCAGACCTTTTACGCCGACGGCGACGGCGTCTGGGCCGCCCTCTGGCGGAGCATGGTCAGGACCATTCTTCGAGGCATCCCAAGAACGCGGACGGTCTACAACGAACGGGCCGACGGCAAGCCGTCCGCCGAGACCGGCCGGGTCTGGACCAAGCTCCGGAAGGCCGCCCAAAAGCGGGCCAAAAACCAGATACTCACCGACAAGCTGACAAGCTCCCTGCTTGTTGGCGCCGAGGCGAACAATCCGGAGCGGGTTCCCTTTGTCGGCGCCGTCGAGGACAATCTCCTTCTCCATTTCTGGCCGCTGGTCGCCCTCATCTTCGTCCCCCGGGAGCTTCGGGTCAAGCGGACGGAGGAAGCCATCCAGATAAAACGGGACACCGAGCTGGGCTACGTCCTGGCCATCCCCGAACCCGCCGATCTGAAAGCGTTTACCGAAGACGTCATCGGCCTGCTCCGCGGCCTGGACCCGACGAAATCGGGCTATCGGCCACGGGATGCCCGGATCGACCTCTTCGAGGAAAGCGGGCTGGAGTATCTCCACCACTTCGCGAAAAATAAGACCGAGCGCCAGGAGGACTTTATCTTCAGCCTTCACGCGGTCGAGCTCTACCACCTTCAAAAGCAGGGAAACCGGATTCGGCAACTGACCGCCGACCGGATTCTCCCCCGACCCGATGTCATCTCCGACTATGAGCAGGTCCGGGGCGGTCTGAGCAACCCGTTTTTCAAGATGATCCACCTGCGGAACATTCTGGCCGGAACCCCCTGGTACACCGGCGCGGAGGCCGTTTTCCGAACTCAGCCGATGCCCATCTTCGTCCGTTGCGCCAAGACCCCGAGGGATGCCCGGTTTTTCGGCCGGGACGTGAAACATAAGCTTTCCACCATCGCCAAAACCATTGAGACCAAGAAAGGAGCCAACCTGATGACCGAACGGGATCACGAAGACCAACTGGCCCTTCTGGTCCACCGCTTGATCCAGCAATACATCAGGCGACGGACCGAGGAGAAATCCGGCAAAAAATTCAAAGAGTTCAAGGACAACAAAGGCGAAAACAACCGGATCAACTACCCGCGGGAATACCGGGAAGCCCTCGAAAAGGTCGCAACCGACGCCTTTCTGGCCATGCGGGGCCGACGGGACCAGGACTTTGTCGAGTACTTCACCGGGACCATCTGCTCGGTGCCCCAATTCCTGCCCCCGGAGGACTACCTGACCGTCGCCAACAAGCTGATGGATGACTGGCAGACCATCAAAACCCTGTCCATGCTCGCCATTTCAGCCAATTCATACATTTCGGAACCATCCACGAAAAAGGAGGGATAACATGAATCTGTTTGGAAGCGTGTTGACTTATGCCGCCCCCAGTGCCAACTACCGGGGCGAATCCGCCGAAAACCGGGCCGTCATCCAGAAAATCAGCATCGGGCGATTTGAATACGCCATCATTTCGCCCGAGGCCATCCGGAACGCCCTCCGGGAATCTCTCGCGGCCAAGGGGCTGCCCTGCAACCGGGAGCGGGTCCATGACCAGGACCAACTGGCCGTGAAGTTCAAGGACTATCCTGATCACGACCAGTACGCCGATGATTTCTTCATGGGGTGGCTGGTGGCCGCCGGGTCCAACGACCGGAAGAAAATCGCCGATGACCTGAAAAAGCGGGGCCGGAAGCCGGAATCGTTCATTTATAAACGGGACTCGGTGCTGCGGATGAACATGGCCCTGGCCCTCGAACCTTACCGCCACAACAGCGTTTTCACCCAGTCGCCACTGGACGCAACCCCCAAGGACGTCAAATCGGTCCGAAACGCCGACTCATCCCAGCTCCTACACCGGGAGACGGTCCACACCGCCTTTCAATACCCCTTTGCCCTCAACCTCGACGACTGCGCGGACCAGCCGGACTGGACCCGGACCCTCCTGACGGCCATCGGAGAGCTCAACGGGGTCGCCGGCAATCACGCCCGGAGCTACTTCGAGATGTCCCCGGCCAGCATCCTGATCCGCCTGACCGATCAGCTCGTGGCCGGATACGACAATTACGGGTTTACGGATGAAACCGGTGCCCACCGGTTCCCGGAGGTCATCGACGGCCTCTTGAGGCCCGAAAGCGACTATCCCCCTTCGGAGTTTTACATCGGCGGCAAGATCGTCAAAGACATGGACAAGGCCCAGGTGAAGGCTCTGACCGACAAAGGCGTGACCCTTGACCGGAATCCCCGGCGGCTCATGACGACCGTCGGCGAAAAGGCGTTCGCCGCCAGGGGGTGATCATGGGATGCTATTATCTCCAGGCGAAATTCGGGGCGTTCCGGCCGTTTGTCAGCGGGAGCTTCCGCCCGACGGCCGGATTCATCACCCCGTCGGCGGCCTATGGCCTGCTGCTGAACCTCGCCGGCCTGGACATGCGGCGGGATGACGGCGCATCGGTGATGACCCTGACCCGGAAAAACCCGCCGGCGGTCCGGATCGCCGTCGGAGCCCTGGCCCCGCCCCGCCGTCACTGCATCATGCAGCAGCTCCACAATTACCCCATCGGCAACGCCGGAAAGGATCACGCCAAAGCCACCAGGGGCGCCAAATACAACATCATCCCCGTCAAGCGGGAGCTCCTCTCGGACATCCGGGCCTACATCCGGACGGCGGAAAACGACTCCCTCGACGACCAAATCATCGAGGGACTCAACGGCAACCGACCCCGGGCCTATGGCCTGCCGTTTCTGGGGGATAACAACTACCTGATCGACCGGTTCGAGCCGGTCCGGCAACCCGAATCGGCATGGTGGTACGAGGCGGTTGGCGAGAATGACGACGGCATCCGGGAAGGCGCGACCCGACTGACCACCCACATCGACCGGGCGGATCTCTCGAAAACCCGGTCCATCCTGTTCGCGCCAACGGAAACCCCCCAACCCGATCCGCCGGAA
>CAZWGY010000383.1:0-4901 GCA_964633575.1 uncultured Desulfobacteraceae bacterium | reverse complement strand
CGACGCGGCGGCCGACGCCGCCGAAACCCTGGGCTTTCCAGTGGTGGCCAAGGGCCTGGTGTCCGGCGCCATCCACAAAACCGAAGGCGGGCTGGTCCGGCTGGGACTCGGTTCGGCCGAGGCGGTCCGCGAGGCCGTTGACGCCCTGGGAGCCCTGGTGGGCGACCGGGGCCGGGTCATTCTCCAGGCCCAGGTCCAGGGGGAGTTCGAGCTGATCGCCGGGCTGATCCGCGACCCCCAGTTCGGACCATGCGTTATGTGCGGCTTCGGCGGGGTCCTGGCCGAAGCCATCGGCGACGTGGGCTTTGCCCTCGCCCCCTTGAGCCTCGACGACGCTCTCCGGCTCATCGACCGACTCCGGGGCCAGACCCTCCTGAACGGCTTTCGGGGAGCGCCCCCGGTGGACCGCGAGGCCCTGGCCCGGATTCTGGTGGCCATCGGGGACCTGGGGGTGGCCCTCCCCCGGATCACCGAAATCGACGTCAACCCCCTGATGATCGCAAAAGGCCGGCCCGTGGCCGTCGACGCGACGGTGGTGGTGACGGATGGGGCGTGATTATCGCTCGGGCCAGGTGGGCTCGCTCGTCTATCCGCGGATTACGCAGATGGACGCAGATTAAAACAGAAAAAATCTGTGAAAATCCGCGCAATCCGCGGATAAACAAAACGCGATGGCACAAGCTTTGATCAATGCCGGGATGGGCATCCCCCATCCAGCGGGTATGAGCGGGAAAGACCTCCGAGGTTTCCATTTTTTTTGGAAACCTCGGAGGTCTCCAGATTTTGGAGACGGTGACATGAAACGGGGGGACGGAAGGCGGACCGGTTGGGCGTGACCATCGCGCTGGCGATTGCCGGCATCCTCTGCGGCGGGCTTTTCGAGGAGCTTCCGGCGGTTCTGGGGTTGGCCATCGGCCTTCTGGCCGGCTGGACGGTGGACCTCAAGCGCCGGGTCCGCCGGTTGGAGCGGGAAATCCAATCCCGTTCACCCTCGACTCCGGCAACCGAGAGAGCCCCGGCGGAATCCGCACCGGCCGAACCATCCCCGCCGCCCGAGCGGAAGGAGCCGGTCCGCGCGGTAGGGGCGGTTCGCGAAGGGGCGGTTCGCGAACCGCCCCTACCGGCCAAGGCACCCGTCGAGACGCCGCCCCCGCCAGCTCCCGAACGGGAGAAACCGGACCGGGGCCGGCCCTTTGTCGCCCGGATTCACCAGTTTCTGACCGGCGGCAACCCCATTCTCCGGATCGGCCTCGTCGTGCTCTTTTTCGGCGTGGGCTTTCTGGTGAAATACGCGGCCGACCATGCGATGTTTCCGGTCGAGCTTCGCCTGGCCGCGGCCGGAGCCGCCGGCATCGCTCTTCTGGGCCTGGGATGGCGACTTCGACACCGGCGCCCGGATTTTGCCCGCCTCATCCAGGGCGGGGCCGTGGGCATCCTCTACCTGACCCTCTTCGCCGCGGCCCGCCTTTACGGTTTTATCCCCCTGCCCCTGGCCTTCGGCCTGATGGTGGCTCTGGTGGCCCTGTCGGGCGTCCTGGCCGTGCTCCAGGACGCCGCCGGACTGGCCGCCTTCGGCGCGGCCGGCGGGTTTCTGGCACCGGTCCTCACATCCTCGGGCGGCGCCGGCCACGTGACCCTCTTCTCCTATTACGCGCTTCTCAACGCCGGGATCTTCGGGGTTGCCTGGTACCGGGCGTGGCGCCCCCTGAACCTGCTCGGGGCCATCTTCACCTTCGGGATCGGCACGGCCTGGGGGGCCAAATACTACCGACCGGATCACTTCGCCACAGCCGAGCCCTTTCTGGTCCTCTTCACCCTGATGTACATCCTGGTGGCGATCCTCTTCGCGTCTCGCCAGCCGCCTAAGCTGAAAGGTTATGTTGATGGGTCCCTGGTCTTCGGCGTCCCCCTGGCCGCGTTTGGGCTACAGGCGGCCATGGTCAGCCGCTTCGAGTATGGATTGGCCATCAGCGCGCTGACCCTGGGGGGCGTTTACATCGGCCTGGCTTCCACCCTCTGGCGCCGCCTGTCGCCGGGGATGCGCCGGTTGACCGAGGCATTTCTGGCCATGGGGGTCGTGTTTGCCAGCCTGGCGATCCCGCTGGCACTATCCGGCCGATGGACGGGTTCGGCCTGGGCGGTGGAAGGGGCCGCGCTCGTCTGGGTCGGCTGTCGTCAGGATCGGCTCCGGGCCCGTCTCTTCGGAGTCTTTCTCCAGCTTTGCGCCGGGGCGGCACTGGTAATAGATCTGCCGCTGGTCCGGCTGGAAGCGGTGGGCGGAGACGGACTCTGGCTGGTCATGGCCCTGATCAGCCTGTCCGGGGGCTTTTCGGGATGGTACTTGAACCGCCACCTGCCCATCCTCCGGCGGTGGGAGCGATACGGTCCGGCTCCGCTCCTGGCCTGGGCCACCCTCTGGTGGCTGGCGGCGGGCATCCGGGAAATCGACCGGCAACTTCCCTTGACCCACCGAGCCGACGCCGCCGCCCTGTTCTTCGCGGCTTCCGCCGGGGTGATGGGATGGCTGGCCGCCCCGCTGAAGTGGGCCGCTCTGGCGGTTCCACCGGTCGGGCTGCTGCCGCCGCTGATCCTGTTGGCGGTCGTGAAGGAGGCGGACGCGGGCCATCTCCTTTCCGGATGGGGGGCCGGGGTCTGGCCGGCGGCGGTTGCCGTTCAATACGCCCTGCTCCATCGGCTCCAGCCGATCTGGTCCGACCGAGTCTCCCGCCTTCTCCACCCGGTGACCCTCTGGGCCGCCACCGGGATGCTGGCCCTGGAGGTCGCCTGGGTCGCGGATCAGCTCGCCAGCGGCGCCCGGACCTGGCGGATGGCGCCATGGGGCCTCATGCCCGCCGCCGTCCTTTTGGCCCTGGCGTGGATCGGAGACCGGCTCCGGTGGCCGGTCCGTCAACACCCGGCGGCGTATTTCGGAACCGCCGGCCTCGGGCTCTCCGCCTATCTCTTCGGCTGGACCATCGTGTCAGCGGGCTGGGCGGGAAACCCCGCTCCCCTACCCTACTGGCCCATCCTCAACCCCCTGGATCTCACCTCGCTGATCGCCCTGGCCGCGATCCCGTTCTGGCTCGTGGGTCCAGCTCGAACGGCGGAGAGCGGACTTTCTCCCGAAAGCCGGTCCGGCGTGGCCGCGAGCGTGGCCGGAGCGGCCCTCATCGCCCTCACCACGGCTCTGGCCCGGGCGGTCCACGTTTACGGAGCGGTCCCTTACACGGCCGAGGCTCTTTTTGACGCCACTTCGTTTCAGGCCGGGACCTCCATCCTCTGGAGCCTGATGGCGCTGGCCGCCGTGGCGGCCGCCAACCGCCGGGCCTGGCGGACCGTCTGGTTCGCCGGGGGCGGGCTCATGGCCCTGGTGGTGGTCAAGCTCTTCCTTGTGGACCTGGCCGGAGCCGGGACCGTTTCCCGGATCATCTCCTTTCTGGCCGTTGGCGGGCTGATGCTGGTGATCGGCTACGTCTCGCCACTGCCGCCCCGTCAGGGGTCATCCCCGCCCGAGGAAACCTCATGAAATCACTCTACGTCCTGCTGCTGGTCCTGACCGCGGGCATTGGACATGCCGAATCCCTCCGGCCGGCGGATTTCGCCGAAGGATTGATCCTCAGACCGGACCGTCCCGGACCCATCTACCGGATCGAACTGCCCGAAGCCGTCTATCGGGGGATCACCCGTCCCGATGCCGCCGATATCCGGGTCTTCAACGCCGACGGCGAACCGGTTTCCCATGCCCTGATACCGCCCGAGCCGCCTTCGCCGTCCGACCTGGACCCGGTGCCGCTGCCCGTCTTTCCGGTCAACCGGTTGGAAGAGGAGTCATCGGATGGCGGAATTCAATTCCAATTCCGGACGCAATCCTCCGGGGCCCTGGTCCGGATCGAAACGGCCGCGCCGGCGGATCGCGGGCCCGCCGGGACCTATCTGGTGGACGCCGGCGCCCTGGACCCCAAAGCCGGCCTGGCCGGCCTCGAAATCGACTGGTCGGGCGGCGGCGAGGGCTTCGTCATCAGCGTCCGGGTAGCCGGCTCCCACGATCTGAGCGACTGGGACGTCCTTGTCGAAAACGCCACCCTGGCGGAGATGCGATACGACGGACATCAGCTCTCCCGCCATCGGGTCCCTCTGCCGGAGACCATTTTCTACCCGTATCTCCGACTGACCTGGCCATCCGGGACGGCCCGGATCACCTCGGTCCGCGCCGTCTTCGATCCGGGTCAAGGCGAGGCCGACCGGCGCTGGACCATAAGCACGGCACGGATTCCGGAGGATGCGGATGGGGTGGTGAGCTACCAGACGGGCGGATATTTTCCAGTTGACCGGCTCCGGCTCCGCCCGGAGCGATCCAACAGCCTGATCGAGGGAACCGTCCGATCCCGGCCGGCGGGGGATCGCCCCTGGCGGGTCCGGTGGAAGGGAATCGTTTATCGTCTGGAAACGGGCGATGGGGAGACGGTCCTGGAGAGCGAGCCCATTGCCATCCCGACGACAACCGATCGGTTTTTCGAGCTCGAAACCGACTCCAAAACGCTGCCGGGCGGCCCGCCGACCCTGACCGTGGGATGGCGACCGCACCGGCTGGTCTTTCTGGCCGAGGGCGAACCGCCTTTCACCCTCGCTTTCGGGAGCGGCCGGGCCGGAGCCCCCGATCGGACATTGCCCCGGCTGCTCGGAGCAATCGAGGGCGCCGTGACCCCAACCCCGATCACCGAATTCGAGCCGGTGACCCTGGGCGGGCCGGCGGCCCGCCAGCCGCCCCCTCAACCGTTTCCCTGGAAGACCTGGCTCCTCTGGAGCGTCCTCATCTGCGGCGTGGCTCTCCTGGGACTCATGGCCTGGCGGCTCTACCGGTCACTGCCGCCGGATGGGGAAAGCGGGGGCGGGGATGGAGA
>CAZWGY010000382.1:2960-4904 GCA_964633575.1 uncultured Desulfobacteraceae bacterium | reverse complement strand
GCGCCCAGGGCCGCGTCGGCGTGAGCGATCATGGCGTTGGGGAAGTAGTTCTCCTCGAAGGTGATTCCGGTCATGCCCGAGAAGATGCAGGTCACTTGGCAGGAATAGCAGAGCCGGCACTTGGACGGATCCCAGACCTTGCCGTGCTCGGTGACATGATGGGCCCCCCGGGGGCAGGAATCGTCGCACATCTGGTGGAACTTGCAGGCCTTGCCCGGACACTGGTCGGTGAACTTGGGCCAGCCGATGGCGTCATGGGGATCGCCCCAGTGGGCCAGGTGAGTGATGTACTTGCCCCGCTTGGACTGACACCCGATGCCGAGCTGCTTCAGGGCTCCGCCGTACATGGTGATGGCATGGCCCCGGGCGTGGCCAAGGACGATCATGGCGTCGGCTTCGGCCACGGCCCGCCCGATGTAGGTCTCCTTGAGGATCAGTCCCTCGGGGATCTCGATCCGGTAGTCGTCTTCGCCCGAAAACCCGTCGGCGATGAGGACCGGGCAGCCGAAGGTGGCGTCCGTGTAGCCATGGCGGATGGCCCCCTCCAACTGCCAGTTGGAATAGGCCATGGAGTTGAAGATGTGGTACGACAGGGTGGTGTCGTTGACCACGTAAGGGTTGCCTCCGCAGGCCCGGACCTCCTCCACGATGGCCGCGATGTACTCCGGCCGGAGAACCGCCGTCCGGTTCCATTCGCCGTAGTGAATCTTGATGGCCACCTCGTCGCCCTTGTCGAAGCATTCGTTCAGCTTGGCCTCGTAGAAAAGATCCTTGGCCTTGCAGATCATCGACTCGGTCCAGTTGGTGGCGTTGGCCTCCGCAAACCAGACCGGCGCCGGCCCCTTATCGGTGAAGGGCCCCCAGTTTTCCCGGGGCGGGTTCCAGCTCTTGGCCTGATAGCCGTCGCGACCGCCCTCCACCGGGGCCTTCATCTCATGCCACTTGGTGGGGTCGCACTTGTAGTCGCTCATTTGATGCGTCCTCCTCTTGTCATCGGTCAACTTTTGAGAGCCGACCCATCAGCCGACTCCCGCTGCTCCCAAACGATGTTTTCCGGGCATCCCCCCCTTTTCCCCTCATGTTAATCGATGGAGCTAAGCAATAACCATACCGGCACATCCCCGGCCGGGCCGACTCGGGGCCGGCCCGGATGGACGGGATGGAGATAATCGATATAAATTCAAGGAACTGTACTCGCGGAAGCCGTGTTTAAATCGGCATATCCCCGTCCGTTTCGGGGCGGATGGGGTCCGGCGGTCCGCGGTGTCACAACCCGCGCTAACCGAAAAAAGCCGGGTGGTGATATGTCAAGTAACTGAAAATAAAAGATTACATCCAATTGCCGGCGGGGTGGGGCGAAAAGGGACACTGGCCACGGGGCGGAGGGATGGACCCGGACGGGCTGACTCCGCGATCTTTAGGTAGCCGATCGCGCTGATTTCTGATAGGTAAATATGGATGAAGAAGGCTTCAGGTGAAATGCTGTTGCCCCGGCTGCTTCCGTTCCGATTCCGATGACATTTGGATGCGCGACCCCTCATGAGATCCGAGACACCTGACCTCCAACCGACTCTTTTTACCCGAGGCCCCCGATCGGTCCTGCTCCCCGCCGGGGCCGCCTCGACGGCCGTTCTGATCGGTCTGTCCCTTTTGTGGATCTGGGACGCCAATCTGGGCCAGCGGACATCGGCGCTTCTCGGGATTTCCCTTGCCTGGGCCGCCGGGCTGACCGGGATGATAGCCCGTTCACCGGATGGCGGGGCGGGGTTCCGGACCCTGGCGACCGCCTGCCTCTGGGCGGGTGGCATGGAGCTTGCCGTCGTGGCCTTATGGGACCCTGTGTCCGGCTCCCCGGCGGCCCGGCTCTGGCTGGCCGCTCGGCTGGTCGAGGGCGCGGGGCTGGCGGGATTTGGCCTGCTGGCTGGACACCGTGTCCGGCCGGGG
>CAZWGY010000382.1:0-2860 GCA_964633575.1 uncultured Desulfobacteraceae bacterium | reverse complement strand
CTGGCCGTCATCGGCCAGCGAGTGACCGCGGCGGTGGTTCCGGACCGGGTCGGGCTGGTTGCCACGGTCTTGCTGCTCACCGGAGCCGCCGCGGTTTTCCGGCGCCGACGGCGGGAGGTCGGCCCGGCGGCCGGGGATCTCTTAACCGCGGCGGTGGCGGTTTACCTTGTTGGCGTAGCCGCGCTGGCTGGTCTGGGCGGAGAGACCGGGATGGTGGTCGCCCGCCTGGCGCGGCCGGTGGGGGCGGTTTTTATCTGGAGCGCGCTGGCCATTGGACTTCGGCCTGAAATGATTTCCAGGGCGGCGGGGTCCGGGGACGGGGTCGTATCGGTCCAGGCGGTGCTCGATGCCATCCCGGATCACGCGGCGTTGGTGGACGACCGGGGGACCATTCGGGCGGTCAACCGGGCCTGGCAACGATTTGCCGAGGAAAACGGCGGCGGGGACCTGGACGGTTTGCGGGTCGGAGCCAACTATTTTGCCGTCTGTCGGCGAAGCCGGGAGGCCGGGGAGCCGGCCGCCGGCCGGGCTCTCGCCGGCCTGAAGGCGGTGGGGAGCGGTCGGCGGGAGACCTTCACGATGGAGTACGCCTGCCATTCGGAGTCGGTCCGGCGCTGGTTTACGATGCGGGCCCGGCCGCTGGGCGCCGGGACGGGATGGCTCCAGGTCCTCCACACCGATGTCACCTCCCGGGAGATCGCGGAAAGGGCCCTTCGGGAAAGCGAGGCGGAGCTCCGCCGGATCTTTGAGGCGGCTAATGTGGGAATCGCCCGGGTGGCTCCGGACGGCCGGTTTCTCCAGGTCAACGCCAAATTTTGCGGAATCCTGGGCTATTCGGAAGCCGAGCTGTCGGCCATGAGCTTTCAGGAGCTGACCCATCCCGACGACCTCCACCTTGATCAGGCCCAGGTCGATCGGGTTCTGGCCGGGGAGATCGACACCTTCGAGCTGGAAAAACGGTTCATCCGGAAATCCGGCGAGCCGGTCTGGATCGTCCTTTATTCCTCGGTGCTCCGGGCTCGGGACGGGACGGTCCGATACGCCATTGCCGTGGTTCAGGACATCAGCGGGCGGAAGGCGTCGGATGCGGCGCTTGCCGAAAGCCGGGCGGAGCTGGCGGCGGTCTTTGACAACGCTCCTCAGATGCTGATCCTGCTGGACCTGGAATGGCGGATTCGGAAGGTCAACGAGACGGTGGACCGCTTCATCGGGGATACGGACAAAACCGTGATCGGCCGGTCCATCGGCCAGGCTTTGGGCTGCGTCAGCGCTCCAATGGATTCCCGGTTGTGCGGAGGGAGTCCGGACTGTCTAAGTTGCGCTCTTCACCGGGCCGTGACGGATGCTTTCGGGACGGGCGAGCCTCGGCGGCAGGTCGAGACGCTGGTAACCCATAAGGCCCACGGCCGGACCGAATCCCTGACGATGCTGGCCTCGGTGGCCCGGTTGACCACGAGTCGGGGACCTCGGGTCCTGGTCTGCCTGGAAGACATCACCGAGAAAAAGCGCCTGGAAACCCGGTACGCTCAGGCCCAGCGGCTGGAGTCGGTGGGGCAACTGGCCGGAGGCGTGGCCCATGACTTCAACAATATGCTCTCCGTCATCCTCGGCTACGCTGGGATGCTCAAGGATGACCTCGGCGAGGCCTCGGTCCACCGGGAAATGGTCAGCGAGATCCAGAAGGCGGCGGAGCGGTCCCGGAACCTGACGCGCCAGCTTCTGGCCTTCAGCCGGAAGCAGACCCTGAAGCTTCGCCCGGTGGATCTCCGCCGGATTGTCGGGGAGATGGAAAAGATGCTCCGCCGGACGGTCCGGGAGGACATCGCTTTCAACTGGCATCCCGGCGATGCCCCGTGCCGGACCCTGGCCGATGTGGGGCAGATCGAGCAGGTCCTGATGAACCTGGTGGTCAACGCCTCCGACGCCATGCCCGACGGCGGCAGCCTGACGGTGGAAACGGCGGCCGTCCGGCTCGATGCCGCCTATGCGGAGGCGCGGCCGGGAGTCGTGCCGGGGCCGTATGTGATGCTGGCGGTGAGCGACACCGGCCACGGCATCGATCCGGAGATCCGGGAGCGGATCTTCGATCCCTTTTTCACCACCAAAGGCAAGCATCAGGGGACCGGGCTGGGGCTGGCCACCGTTTACGGGATTGTCAAGCAGCATGGCGGGAACGTCTGGGTTTACAGCGAGCCCGGCCGGGGAACCACTTTCAAGGTCTATCTGCCTCATGCGGACGGAGAGGCCCGTTCGGCGGAAAAGCAGCCGGATGGACCGCCGCCGGCCGATCAATCAGCGACGATCCTGGTGGTGGAGGACGAGCAGTCGGTCCGCCAACTGGTCCTTGCCATGCTCGACCGCCATGGCTACACGGTCATCGAGGCCGAGACCGCGTCGGCGGCCATTGACAAGGCCCGTCGGCACGGTAGTCCCATCCATCTACTTCTCACCGATGTGGTCATGCCCGAGATGAAGGGTCCCGAGGTCCACGAGCGGGTCCGACAATGGCACCCCGAGATCCGGGTCCTCTATATGTCCGGCTACATGGAAAACGTCATCAGCCGTCAAGGCGTGCTCATGGAAGGGGTCCGGTTCATCCAGAAGCCTTTTTCCCGGATCGATCTGCTGAGGAAAGTGGCCGAGGCGATCCGGGATGCACATTGATGTTCTCCAACCCATACCCGCCGGTCCTCAGTCGAGGGCAACCAGGGGAGTGGCAATGGGTTATGGGCTATGGGTAATGGGTAATGGGTTATGGGTTATGGATTTGGGCACTACGCACTATCTTATCACCTATGACCTATGACCTATGACCTATCACCTATGACCTATGACCTATCACCTATGACCTATCACCTAT
>CAZWGY010000381.1:0-4911 GCA_964633575.1 uncultured Desulfobacteraceae bacterium | reverse complement strand
CGACCGGCTTCCGATGAGCTGATTCAGCTCGGCCACAAAGCCCCCGAGGACCTCGGCCTGCTCGTTGAGCTGCTCCGAGAGGTCGGCCGATGCCTCGGCGTTGTCGGCGTTTTCCCGGACGAGGGACTCGATTTCCGAGAGCGCGTCACTGATCTCCCGGATCCCGGTTGCCTGGCTCCGGGATGCCTCGGAGATCTCCGCCACCCGGTCCGCCACCTGAGTCGCCCGCTCCGCCATTTTCCGAAATGCCGCCTCGGTGCTCCGGACCGTCGTGGCCCCCTCGCCCACCCGGTCCACCGTTTCCCCGATAATCTCCGCCGTGTTCCGGGCTGCTTCAGCGGCCCGCATGGCCAGGCTTTTGACTTCCCCGGCCACCACCCCGAACCCGGCACCGGCTTCCCCGGCCCGGGCCGCCTCGACGGCCGCGTTGAGCGACAGGAGGTTGGTCTGAAAGGCGATGTCCTCGATGGTGCCGGCGATTTTCCGGGTCCGTTCGCTGGATGACGAGATGTGGTCCATGGACCGGGTGAGGTCCTCGAAAAGAGCGTCGGTCCGGCGCATCTCCTCGGTGGATGCCTGGACGATCTCGTCGGCGCCGGTCGCGTTGTCGGCGGTCTTGCGGATCATTTCGCCCATCTCGGCCAGCGAGGCGGCGGTCCCTTCCACCGATTCGGTCTGGCGGGACGACCGATCGGCCAGGGACCGGCTGGAATATCGCATCTCGTCGGAAAACCGGTTGATGTCCCGCTCGGCGGCCATCAATCCGGCCACCACTCGAGTGATGGGGGTGACAAGGCCCCGGACGAGCATCAGAACCAGGACGGCGGCCAGCCCGACGGCCGCCACGGCAATGGCGAGATTGACCCGGCCGATCCGATTGATGGGAGCCAGGACAATTTCCGGGTCGATGGCCACGCCCACGGTCCAGGCCGGCTCCGGCGGGGTGCTGTAGGCGATCATCTGAACTGCTCCCTCCCGGCCCTCGGTGGTGATGGTCCCTTCGGGGCCGAGCCCGTCCCGGGCGAGCCGATCGTACCGGGCCGCCTCGTTGAGCACCTCGGTGGGGTCGGCCGATGCAATGACCCGACCGTCGGCATCGACGATGAACGAATGGCCGGCTTCCCCGAGCTGATCGGTGGTCAGAAACCGGGTCTCGAAGTAATTCAGATCGACCATCCCGAGTATGGCGCCGACGATCTCGCCGCTCATCTTCAGCGGCGAGGCCACCGTAAAGACCGGATGACCGGTGGTCGGACTCCGGGAAACGCCCGACAGAAAGATTTCCCCGTCAACTGCCCGCTTAAAGGCGGTCTCCGACGCCACCGGCTTCCCGATGACCGCCGGGTCGGTGGCGGCGACGATCTCGCCGTCCTGGTTGGCCAGCATCACGCCCTCGTAATAGCCGTAATCCGCTTCGATTTTTTTGAGCAAGGCGTTGGCGGAATCGACGACGGCCGCTCCCAGGATGTCCTGGACGGCGGCCGCAAAGGTGGCGTCCTCGCTCCAGTAAACGAAGTTGAGCTTCATGTCCCGGGTAAAGGTGTCCACCAACCCGGCGACGGCGGATGCCGTCTGAACCATCTGCCGATGGGTCAGGTCCACGAAGGTCCGCCGTGAAGTGACATACGAGAAGAGATTGGCGCCCCCCAGGCAGACCCCGAAAATGAGGACCGTGGGGATCAGAAATCGCTTTTTCAGGCCCATTGCCATGCGGATTCCTCTATAAACCCGGCCGCTCATGCGGCCGGCTGATAAATGACATCGGATGGAAACGCCGGTGGCGAGGTGTTCGGAATTGGACCGGACCGGGGCGCGGGGACGGACCCGCATGTCCGACCGGACGCCGGATGACCGCTATTTGATCACGTCGGTGATCTTCAGAATGACCGGGTTCCAGTCCATGCCCTCTTTTTCGGAGGCGGATACGTTGAAGAGGATTCTGGGCTTCCGGTTCAAGGTCCCCACGCCCAGGGTGATCCCTCGGGGCACCAGCTCCGGAAGGCCGGTGATGCTCAGGATTTTCTTGTCATGAGTGTAGGCGGTGACCGCCTCAAACAGCTCCGGCCGGCCCAGATAGATCACCGATGGCGGGGTTTCCGGGAGGCCGTCTCCCTCGGTCACGCCGACGATCCGGGATTGGCCGATGGACCGGCCCACCGACTTTCTCATCTCCGCCGCAACCTCTGGGGCATCGATCACGTGGATCACCAGGTCGTCGCCGCCGGCCAGATCGTTGTTGAAGACAAAGAGCTTGATAAACAGGCTCGCCTGGATATCGATGGGGGCATGCCCGTACTTCGTCTCGGAGGGGGCGGCCGGCGCAAGCCCCGCCACCCATAACAACGTACATAAAACCATTGTCAATCGCATCGGATGACCTGATCGGCGGCGTCCGATGACGCCGCGAAGGGCATGGGGGTTTCGACCGTTTCGGAACGCTTTTCGGTCAACGGCTTATTCCACATCACGGGCATTCAGGGTGATCCGGCTGTAAAGCTTACAGATTCGCCGGCGCTCGTCCTGGGAACGGTAAGGGGGATCGACTCCATCCGGCGGATAGGGCAGCGCTTCGCCCATCCCCACGATTTCCGGCCGGCCGATGGAAATGGCGGCCATGTCGGGCATGGAGGCCAGCTTCCGCCTGATGTGCTCGTAAATCGCCTCCGCCCGAAGATAGGAAAGGGTCTTGTTTAGAACCCGTTTGCGCTCGAGGGGTTCATCGGGGATCACCCCCTCGGTCTTCCGGGCCAGAGTCTCCGCGAGGTCCGGGAGCAGGGGGGTCTCGTCCGCATAGCCGACGGCCCGGATCTCAACAACCAGCGGATAGCCGGGAAAGAGCTTCTGAAAAACCTTCACCTGGGAATTGATGATCGACCCGGTGAAAGCCTGGAGGCTCTCCTTGCCCGCCGGCGGCAGGTCGGATATCTGATACTCCCCGAGCCCGAAGAAGACGTCGTTGCTGAAGACCTCATCCACCGCGTTCTGGATATTGGCCTCGATCTCCTTGATTTTTCGGATGTAATGGGAGATTTGCCGATCATCATAGGCAGCATCACCCGACCGGATCGCCTCGATGATCCCTTTCATATCGTTGAGCCGTTCGAGGATATCGACATACTGACTGGTGGGGTCCGGATCGGTTTTCAGGATTTCAGCGGTCTCCTCGATGGTCTGATCCAGAATCACCAGAATGTCGGTAAGGGCCTGCCGCTGATGGCGGGTCAGCCGGGATGTCGCGCATCCGGCCAGGACAACCGCCAGAATCGCCCCCCAGACCACAATGGTTTGGAATCGCTTCATAATCCTCTCATCTACGGGTTCTCGCCCGATTCTTCCGATGGCTCCGTCATCAGGACATTTCCGTGGATCTTGCAGATGCGCCGCCGCTTATCCCGGGGAGCATAGGGCGTTTCGAGGGCCGACTCCGGATAGGGCGGCGCCTCGCCGAGCCCGAAGATGATCGGAGGCGCCACGGTCACCCTCGACGAGTCCACCCGTTCCTTTATCTCCGTGACCACGTACCCGGCAATGGACCGGGCCCGGCGAAAGGACAGTTCCCGGTTGAGGAGCTTTCTTCGGGCCTCCGCGTCATCGGGGATCCCGACGCGCATGTCTTGGGCGAGAGCCTCGGCAAACCGGGAGCTTAAAGGAACTTCATCGGCATGGCCCACCGCCTTGATCACCACCGACAGGGGCTTGTCCGGAAAGGCCGTTCGGAGCGGTTCCACCTGGGTCTCGATAAGATCGGCGGCGAAATCGTCAAGGACCGATTTTCCCTCGCTGGACAGCTCGGAAATCCGATATCGCCCCGGTTCGAAAAAGACATCGACCCCCACCACCCGGTCCACCGGATTTCTGACGTTCATCCGGATGCCGGCCACCTGATCGCTGTACCGCTCCATGAGCGCCGGATCATAGGGGATTTCCCCCGCCTGGACCTTCCGGATGTGGGTCCGGATCGATTCGAGGATGTCGGCAAAGTCGTTTACCGGGCTGGTCGGGTCGGCCCGCCGGTTCAGAGCGGCCTCGGTCTCCGAGATGGTCGTGTTCAGGATCTCCAGAATTTCCGACAGAACCCGATGCTGCTCCCGGGTGAGATGGGTCGAGCATCCCATTACCAGGATGAGCCCGACCAATGCCGCCGCGCCGATGCGTTTCATACCCTTTCCTCGCCTGACCGCCCCTGCATCCGCCCCTCGTCCGGTGATCCCCGTCGCGGCAAGAGCCACGATTCACCATCATAGCCCATGGACCCGAATTCTGGCAAGCGTCAAATCCCGGAATCCCGGAACGAATGGTGAACGGACCGGACCTTACGGCGATACCAGGGACCGCGCAAACCGGTCGAATTCGGCCAGATCGGCTCGGACCTGAACCCGGATATCGTTGAATTTCTTCAGCAGAAACCTCAGCTTGTCCCAATCATAGTCCAGCTCGAAATAATACCTCGAAAAATCCCGGAATTTCAGCAATTCAAACAACCCGTGACAGGCGGCATCCGATATCACCCGCCGCCGGGTATCCGGAATCTCCAGAGTCATCTTTTCCAACAAGGACCGATGCCACTGCTCCCGATCCAGGTCGTTTTCAAAAAACTTCGAGATCCGCAAGAAAAGGGTTTCAAGGCAGGTGTAATAGTTGCTCAGCGCCTGGGTCAGAATCATCGCCTCATCCAGCCCCGGCGTCTCCGATAGCCGTTGTGCCTGAAAATCGAGAATATACGCCTCGATGCGGCTCAAGACGGAAAGCGACTTCCCGATTTCAGCGCGGAGGGTCTGAATCTGGAGGTCAAGACTCATAAACGACCTTTCCCTTCAATTGGATCAATTCGGCGAATTCAGGCTCGATCTTTTCCAGTTGAACGATATCCACCCGAAACCGCGTCAGCGCCATGGCGTCCCCCAGCAACGC
>CAZWGY010000380.1:0-4912 GCA_964633575.1 uncultured Desulfobacteraceae bacterium | reverse complement strand
CTGTGGCCGTTTTTCCGAAGGACGGTGTACTGAGCCTCCATCACCCCGGCCAAACAGCCCATGAGGACGCCCCGTTCGCCGGTGAGATCGGAGAAGACTTCCTTTTCAAAGGTGGTGGGGAAGAGGTACCCCGAGCCGATGGCGATCCCGAGGGCCACGGCCCGCTCCCGGGCCCGGCCGGTGTGATCCTGATGGATCGCAAACGAGGAGTTGATCCCCGATCCGGCCAGAAAGTTGGTCCGGACCGTCCGGCCGGACCCCTTGGGGGCCACCAGGATGACATCGACGGTGGGCGGCGGGATGATCCGGGTCTGATCCTTGTAAACGATCCCGAACCCGTGGGAGAAGTAGAGGGCGTCGCCCTCGTTCAAGCAGCCTTCGACCGTCGGCCAGGCGGCCACCTGACCGGCGTCGGAGAGGAGAAACTGGATTACGGTGGCCCGCCGGGCCGCCTCGTCGATGGGAAAGAGGGTTTCGCCGGGGACGAAGCCGTCGGCCACGGCCCGGTCCCAGGAGGCTCCGCCCTCCCGCTGGCCGACAATCACCTGAATGCCGTTGTCCCGCAAATTGAGTGCCTGGCCCGGTCCCTGGACGCCGTAGCCGAGGATGGCCACCGTCTCCGTCGAGAGGACCTCACGGGCCCGGTCCAGGGGAAATTCATCGGAGGTGATCACCTCCTCCGTCACGCCGCCGAAATCAATCTGTGCCATGTTCGTATTCCGCCTTTCTTCAATCCGGTTTCAAAATGGTTGGGTTTTCGTAAAGACCGATCAGGGGGTTCCCCCTGCCGGTCTCGTCATCCTATTTGGGTTCCCGCTGGAGGGCGATAATCCCGGTCCGGGCGATCTCCTTGATCCCGATGGGCCGGAGGAGGCTCAGGATGGCCGCCAGCTTGCCCTCGTCCCCGGTAACCTCCACCGTGTAGTGTTCCAGGCCCACGTCCACCACCTTGCACCGGAAGATGTCCACGATCCGGAGAATCTCGGCCCGGCTTTCCGGCTTGGCGGTCACCTTGATGAGGGCCATCTCCCGCTGGACGAATTCGGTTGAGGTGAGGTCGAAGACCTTGATGACGTTGATCAGCTTGTTGAGCTGCTTTTTGATCTGCTCGATCACCGGGAGGTTTCCCTGGGTGACGATGGTGATCCGGGAGACGTTGGGCTCCAGGGTCTCGGCGACACAGAGGCTTTCGATGTTATAGCCCCGCCCCGAGAAGAGCCCCGCGATCCGGGACAGGACCCCGGGCTGGTTGTCCACCAGAAGCGACAGCACGTGCTTTTCCGATTTCATGAAAAAAACCCCTTTCCCGTGTTAGACCAGCAGCATTTCCGTGATGGGGGCTCCGGCCGGGACCATCGGGTAAACGCTTTCCTCCTGCTCCACCACGAAGTCCATGATGACCGGGCGGTCCTTTTCCTCGAAGAGCCCCCGCCGGAGGACCGGTTCCACCTCATCCGGGGTGGTGGCCCGGAGGCCCACCGCGCCGTAGGCTTCGGCGAGCTTCACGAAATCCGGGGCCCCGTTCATGCAGGTGCAGGCGTAGCGTTTCTGGTAGAACAGCTCCTGCCACTGCCGGACCATCCCGAGGTAGCCGTTGTTGAGGATCACCACCTTGACGGGAAAACCGCAATAGACGGCCGTGGCCATCTCCTGGATGTTCATCTGGATGCTCCCGTCCCCGGCGATGTCCACCACCAGCCGGTCCGGACGGGCCGCCTGGGCTCCGATGGCCGCCGGAAGCCCGAACCCCATGACCCCCAGGCCGCCTGAAGTAATGAAGCAGCCGGGCCGGTCGAAGTGGTAGTACTGAGCGGCCCACATCTGGTTCTGGCCCACCTCGGTGGTGATGATGGCATCCCCCCCGGTCAAATTGTAGAGGGTTTCCACCACGTATTGGGGCTTGATCACGTCCGTCTGGGTGTAGTTGAGCCGGCCGGCGGCCTTCCATCCGTCGATCCGTTCGAGCCACCCGGCGCGGCGGCTTTCGATGTCGCCAAGCTCGGCCCGGTCCAGGAGGTCGTTGAGCATGGTCAGGGAGACCTTGCAATCCCCCACCACCGGGACCGCCACCGGGATGTTCTTCCGGATGGAGGTCGGGTCGATGTCGATGTGAACGATGTCGGCCTGGGACGCAAAGGCGTCGGTCTTGCCGGTTACCCGGTCGTCGAACCGGACCCCGATGGCCATCAGGAGGTCGCATTCGCTGGTGGACATGTTGGCCCGGTAGGTTCCGTGCATTCCGATCATCCCCAGCCAGAGCGGGTCCGATCCGGGAAAGCCGCCGAGTCCCATGAGCGAGGTGGTCACCGGAATCCGGGCCTTCCGGGCGAACCGGGTCAGCTCCTCGTGGGCCCCGGAGAGGATGATCCCGCCGCCGGCGAAGATCACCGGCCGCTTGGCATTGGCCACCATCTGGATCACCTTGTGGAGCTGCCACTTGTTGGGGGTGTAGGTGGGGCTGTAGGACCGGAGGCGCACCGGGCCGGGTTCGGTAAATTCCACCGAAGTGTTGCCCACGTCCTTTGGGATATCCACCAGGACCGGGCCGGGCCGGCCGGACCGGGCGATGTGGAAGGCCTCCTTAATAGTGGCCCCCAGAGTCTCGGTGCTCGCCACCAGGTAGTTGTGCTTGGTACACGGCCGGGTGATTCCGACGATGTCCACCTCCTGGAAGGCGTCGTTGCCGATGAGGGACCTCGGGACCTGCCCGGTGATGATCACCAGCGGGATCGAGTCCATGTAAGCCGAGGCGATGCCGGTAACCGTGTTGGTGGCTCCGGGCCCGGAGGTAACCAGGCAGACCCCGACCTTGCCGCTGGCCCGGGCATACCCGTCGGCGGCGTGGACCGCCCCCTGCTCGTGGCGGACCAGAACGTGGCGGATATCGGTTTTGACCAGCTCATCGTAAATGTCGATGACCGCGCCGCCGGGGTAGCCGAAAATGGTGTCCACTCCCTCGGCCTGGAGCATTTTCATCAGGATTTGCGCGCCAGTGAGCTTCATGATTCCCCTCCCGCCGTTTCGGGTAAATCGGATGTCACCACCGCTCCCGTGCTGGCCGATGTCACCGACCGGGCGTACCGGGCCATGTACCCGCGGTCGATCCGGGGCGCCGGATGCCGACAAGCTGACAGGCGCCGCTCGATCTCGGCCGCTTCTACTTTGAGGGTCAGGGTCTTGTTCGGGATGTCGATGGCGATGAGGTCCCCTTCGGCCACGGCGGCAATCGGGCCGCCGGCGCTGGCCTCGGGGGAGATGTGACCGATGGCGGCGCCTCGGGTGCCGCCGGAAAAGCGTCCGTCGGTGAGCAGGGCCACCTGGGCGTCGAGCCCCATCCCGGCGATGGCCGAAGTGGGGGTGAGCATCTCCCGCATCCCCGGCCCGCCCCGAGGCCCCTCGTAGCGGATGACCACCACGTCGCCGGGCTGGATGGCGCCGCCGTAGATGGCCTCGCTGGCCGCCTCTTCGGTGTCAAAAACCCGGGCCGGCCCTTCGTGGCGGCGCATTTCCTCACTGACCGCCGACTGCTTCACCACGCATCCGTCCGGGGCGAGGTTCCCGAAGAGAACCGCCAGGCCCCCCTGGTCATGGTAGGGCCGGCTGGTCGGCCGGATCACCTCGGGGTCGCGGACCCCGATACCGGCCAGGTTTTCGGCCACCGTCTTCCCGGTCACCGTCAGGGCTGAGCCCCGGAGATGTCCGGCGCCGTTGAGCTCGCTCATTACGGCGGGGATCCCGCCGGCCCGGTGGAGGTCTTCGAGATGGTGCGGCCCGCCGGGGCTCAGAGCGCAGAGGTGAGGCGTGGTGCCGCTGATTTCGTTGATCCGGTCCAAATTCATCGCCACTCCGGCCTCCCGGGCAATGGCCGTGAGGTGGAGGACGGTGTTGGTGGAACAGCCCAGGGCCATGTCCACGGCCAGGGCGTTGTGGAAGGCGTCCGGGGTCAGGATGGCGCTGGGGGTGATCCCGGCCTCGAGGAGCCGGCAGATTTGTTGGCCAGCCATCTTGGCCAGCCGAATCCGCCCGGCGTGGACCGCCGGGATCGTCCCGTTGCCGGGAAGGGCCAGGCCAACGGCCTCGGAGAGACAGTTCATGGAGTTGGCCGTGAACATCCCGGCGCAGGACCCGCAGGTGGGGCAGGCCGCCTCCTCGATGGCCGTGAGATCCGCCTCGCTCAGCTTCCCCGACCGGACCGCGCCGACGCTCTCGAAGACGGTGATCAGGTCGATCTTCCGGCCCCCGCCGTCCGGATGATCCCCGGCCAGCATGGGCCCGCCGCTGACCACGATCGCCGGGATGTTCAGCCGGGCCGCCGCCATGAGCATCCCCGGCACGATCTTGTCGCAGTTGGGGACCAGTACCAGAGCGTCCAGCGCGTGGGCCGTGGCCATCACCTCCACCGAATCGGCGATCAGCTCCCGGGACGCCAGGGAATACTTCATCCCGGTGTGGTTCATGGCGATCCCGTCGCAGACCCCGATGGTGGAAAAGGTCATCGGCGTCCCGCCCCCCATGTAAACCCCGGCCTTGACCGCATCAACGACCTTGTCCAGGTGAACGTGGCCGGGGATGATCTCGTTGGCCGAGTTGGCAATGCCCACCAGCGGCCGCCGGATCTCGTCGTCGGTGTAGCCGATGGCCTTGAGGAGCGCCCGGTGAGGAGCCCGCTCGATTCCCGTCTTCATGACATCACTTTTCATGGTCTGTGTCTCCAAGCAAAAAACCCGCTACCAGCCGGTGGCTGATAACGGGTTTTTTCGGTTCGGAGGGCTATCGGGGGAACGTCAGGCCATTATCAACCACCTTGATCCTGGCAGGGAAGGAGCCCTACCAGGCCAATAATAACGATAAGGAGGTTAATAATGTAGAAGACGTTTCGCATGATGCCCTTTAAAAGTCCAGTTTCAACACT
>CAZWGY010000379.1:1187-4930 GCA_964633575.1 uncultured Desulfobacteraceae bacterium | reverse complement strand
CTCAGCACTCAGCACTAACAGGACATGCCGATCAGGCGGCCCCATCCGACAATTAAACCGTTTTGGGTATGGCTTCCCGAGGCGCGCAAGGGAATCGGACGGAAAACCGGGTGCCGTTCCGGCGGTCGATTCCAAGCTCCCCCCGGAGCTGGCGGGTCAGAATCCGAACCAGCCGGAGACCCAGCGAGGAGCTGTTTTCCCAGTCGAAGTCCTCGGGCAGGCCCACGCCGTTGTCGTCAACCCAGAACAGGCAATCCGTTCCCTCCCGGATCAGGCGGACCCGGATCTCGGGTTCGCCTGAAACGGCCCACCCGTCGTCTGGAAAGGCATATTTCAGAGCGTTGGTAAGGAGCTCGGTCACGATGAGGCCGCAGGGGATCGCCGTTTCGATGGCCAGCTCGACACTTGCCACGTCAACGGTCACCTCCACCGTGCTGAGCCCATGGAAATTGGCGATATCCTCGGCCAGCCGCCGGATATAGGACGCGGCATCGATACGGGAAAGATGCTCGGATCCGTAGAGATCCTCGTGGACCAGGGATATGGCCCGAATCCGTTCCTTGAGCTCTTCGAAGGCGGCGGTTTCCGATGAGTTCCGGTCGCCGATATCCATCATGTCGATCAGCGAGATGATCACGTTGAGGTTGTTCTTCACCCGGTGGTGGATCTCCCGGAGCAGGATCTCCCGCTCGGCCAGGCTATCCCGGAGCTGATCCTCGGCCAGCTTCTTATCCGTCACGTCCCGGACATACTCGATGGTGGATGTCAGCTCGCCGGTATCCGGATCATAGAGGGGAAAGCCGTAGATTTCCATCCACCCCGTCCGGCTCCCGTCCGACCCCAGGAGGGGAACCAGAGTGCTGGATGGCCGGCCGGTATCGATGGCCCGCTGACAGGGGCAGTCCTCGCAGGGCTCGGTCCGCCGTCCCCCGAAAAAAGCCTCGTAACATTTCCGGCCTTCAACGGGCCCCGGGTCGCCGAACCGGGACCGGATGGTGGCGTTGCCCCGAACGATCCGGAAGTCGAGATCCAGGACGCGGATCCCGTCCTGGATGCTCTCGAAAACATTGTTTAAAAAGGCTTCGCTTTCCTTTAGCGCCCGTTGGGTCCGCTTCCGCTCCGAGATATCCTGGATTACGGTCATGATCACCGGCTCCGGCAGGTAGCGGGAGACCGAGACGTTGAGACTGACGTCGATCAGGCGGCCGGTTTTGTGCCGGAGCCGCATTTCCAGCTCACGGACCGGCTCGCCCCGGCCGAGCCGCTCCAACAACGCATTCCGATCGCCCGGAGACTGGTACACATCATAGACGGTGATCTTGCCGAGGTCGGCTTCCGTGTAGCCGAGCATCTTCCGAAGCCAGGGGTTCCAGGAAATGATCCGCCCCCGGCGGTCGGAGAGCCCGACGCCCAGGGGGATGGTCTCGAAGAGTGTCCGATAGCGGGACTCCGATTCGGACCGTTGGTGCTCCGCTTCCTTCAGACTCGTGATATCGGAAAAAATCCCAAACGCCCCGACATACCGGCCGTTTTCATTAAAGCGGGGAGTGCCGGTGACCCGGACCGTGCGCCGGGTCCCATCCGGCCGGACGACCTCCAGCTCGTATATCCCCCGCTTTCCGTTCCGTCGGTTCGCGGTCTGGGAAAGGACGACGGCAAATTGCTCGGGGGTGGTGAATTCCCGGAGGTTCCGGCCGATCAGGTCGTTCCGGGGGACGCCGAAGATCTCCGCCGCCGCCGGATTGGCAAAGGCGAAGCGCTCGTCTTCGTCAACAATCCCGATCCCCTCACCGGCGTTGGCGATGAGGGTCCTCAGAAGCGCCTCCCGTTCGGCCAGCCCCTCTTCAGCGACTTTCCGCTCGGTGATGTCCCGGGAGACCACGGCGGCATGGGTGATCTCGCCGTTGTGATCCTTGTAAGGGTAGTAAAAGACCGAGTAAAACCGTCTTCCCCGTCCGGAAAACTTGAACCAGGCGTCGTATTGGACTTCCTCGCCGGCAAAGCACTTGTCAAGGCATTCCTTGATGACCGATTTAAATGCCTCATCCCCCCAGACCGACGCCACCGTGCCGCCGACGATCTCCTCGGCATCCTTCTCATGCGCCCGGCAATAGCTCTGGTTGACCACCTCGTAAACGTAGTCCCGATTGATGAGGGTCATGAACTCCCGGGAGGTGTTGGCGATGAAGGCATACCGCTTTTCAGCCGGCGTAGCGGTTTTAGCCGGCGTGGACGGCGAGCCCTTGTCACCCTTGAGGGCCGAAAGCTCGGCTTCGGCCGCGGACAGCGACCGTTTCAAGCGGTGATTTTCGAGAGACAGGCCGATCACCGCCTGGAGCAGGGTCCGGTCCACCGGCTTGACCAGATAGTCGAGGTTCCTGCGAAGACGTCGCTGGGCCAGGAGGTCATCCTCGAACGCGGTGACGAACAACACCGGCAGACTCCGGCGCTCCCGGATGTAGTCCGCCGTCTGGATGCCGTCGATCGGACCCCGGAGATAGTAATCCATCAGGACCAGATGCGGGTGGTGGTCCTCCAGATAGGCGATGGCCGATTCGCCCGACGCCTTGACCGCCGTCGCATAGCCGAGAGCCTCCAGCTCATCGCGGATGAAAGCGGCGGTGACCGGCTCGTCTTCAACCAATAAAATACTAGGCTGTCTCATACCTGCCTGAATCGGCCGGCGATCCGGCCGGCGCGAAAGTCAAGGTAAATGTTGTCCCGGCCTCGGCGGCCAGGGTCAGGGTCCCTTTGAGCTGGCGGGCCAGGATGTTCACCAGCCGGAGCCCCAGAGACCGCGCACGTTGCCAGTCCAGATCGGCCGGCAGACCGATCCCGTTATCGGAAACGGTCAGAATCAAATTTTCCGCCGCCTCGGTCAGCCCGATCCGGATCTCACACACCCCCGACGGGGAATCCCCGCCGGGCCGTCCATCCGGGAAGGCGTATTTCAGGGCGTTGGTGACCAGCTCGTTGACGATCAGCCCGCAGGGCACGGCGGTATCGATCCCGATGGGGATGGCATCCACCGCCAGGTGAAGATGGACGCCGCCCGCTCCGAAGACCTCGAAGAGATCCCCGGTCAAGGTTTCAAGATACCCCTTGGCGTCGATCCGGGCAAGGCTTTCGGACTTGTAAAGATCCTCGTGGACCAGGGCCATGGCGTAAACCCGCTCCCGGAATTCCCGGAACGAGCTGATAATCCGGAGATCCGAGAAGCCACTGGTCTGCATGTCAATAAGGGAGACGATCACGGCGAGGTTGTTTTTCACCCGATGGTGGATTTCCCGGAGCAGGACGTCTTTTTCGGCCAGAGCCCGGCACATCCGGTCCTCCATGGCCTTGCGCACGGTGATGTCCTCCACGAAGCCCTCCAGATAACTCTCCCCATCCGACTCACCCGTGATCTTCCGCATCAGCAGGGTGGCGATGAGGGGACTGCCGTCCTTTTTCCGGTACCGGTTTTCATAGATACGCCATCCCTCGTCCCCCTTGACCTCCCGGACGATTTCAGGCCGCCGGGTCGGATCTTCGTATAGAGCCTCGGCAATACTGGTCCGATTGACGGCGGCTTTCAGCTCCATCGGCGAATCGTATCCCAGCATTTGGGCGAGGTGAGGGTTGGTCTGGATGAATTTGCCACCCACAGTGGAGTAGAAAATCCCGATGGGCGCCTTTTCAAAGAGGTTCCGATACCGGCGCTCGGAATCCGCCAGAGCGTTTTCCATCCGCCGGAGATCGGT
>CAZWGY010000379.1:0-1087 GCA_964633575.1 uncultured Desulfobacteraceae bacterium | reverse complement strand
GCCCGGTTGCATCCCATGTAACGGCCGTCGGTGTCCTTGTAGAAGATCGGGCTGGGGATCGCCTCCAGTAGTGTCTCAAAAAGCTTCCGGGTGTCGGCCAGCCGCTCCTCGGCCGCCTTCCGCCGGCTGATGTCCCGGAATATCCCCTGGACCATCGTCCGGCCGCTGAGCTTCAGGCTCCGGGACACGATCTCCACCGGCACCCGGACCCCGTCCGACCGGAGCACGAAATTCTCGAAAGGGGCCGTTGTGCCGTTTACGGCCGTCAGGCGGCAGTGGTACCGGAAGGTCTCCTCCGACGGCCCCCGCATCTCCTCGGGGTGAAGCTCGAAAAAGTGGATGCCGACGATCTCGCTGGCTCGCTTCCGGAGCAGATGGCAGCCGGCCCGGTTGACGTCGATGATCCGTTCGGTCTCCGGGTCGGCGATGAAGATCGCATCCGGGGCCTCCTCGAAGATCGTCCGCATCTCGATTTCGCTGTCGGTGAGGGCTTTGAGCGCCTCGTCGCGCTCCATAAGCAGGTGATGGTGCTCCATCGCCCGGTCCACCGTCCGGATCACCTCGTCATAGGTAAACGGCTTGGTGAGGTAGTCGTAAACCCGTTTTCTGAGAGCGTTAACCGAGGATTCCACCGTAGCGTAGCCGGTGATGAGAATGATCACCGTCCGAGGCCATTTGGATTGAATTCGGTCGATGACTTCAAACCCGTCCATGTCCGGCATGACAATATCCAGGACGATCACCGGGTAGCTCACACCGGCCATCCGGTCCAGGGCCGCCCGGCCACTGGATACGGTATCGCAGACATAGCCGTGCCGATGCAGCATCGATTTCAAATTGTCCAGAATCAGCTCCTCATCATCGACGATCAGGATGCGTGGCGAATAATCCATCGGGGGGTCTCCGGTGAGTTTATCAGACACTCCGTCTAACGGTTATCATAAAGGGATATCGCAATCAAACCGAAACCGACGGTAAATGCGATTCATTCTTTTTTTGGAATTCAACCGGACCGCCGACGGAGCAAAGAGCGGGGCTTGATCATCATTTCGGCCATACGGCGTTTAGACCTAACCCCCCTAACCCC
>CAZWGY010000378.1:0-4935 GCA_964633575.1 uncultured Desulfobacteraceae bacterium | reverse complement strand
AATCCGCGGATAAACGAAGCGCGAGTCCGGCACAAACTTTGATCTTTGATCAATGTCGGGATGGGCGTCCCGCCCGCAAATTGTAGGGGCGGTTCGCGGTACGGGCGGTTCGCGAACTACATTCGACCATATCACCTCTGAAAACGCCCTGCAAACCGGTTTGACACAATGCCGTGAATGATGATTTTGAAGCCCGGATTGGAGCGACATGTTGCAAAAGGATCTCGATCCTTTGGGTGATTTGGTGTATAAGGGCTGGTTTGGCAGGCATCTTATGCCGGCCGGTTTGAAAAAAATAATGGAGGAGCACGGGGACGTGACGGACGATATGGTGACGGTGATGTTTCAGCCTGACGGCATCAGCGGCGTCGTTGAAAGCGGCATCACCATCGTGGAAGCGGCACGGATGCTGGGGGCGGACATCGAGGCCCTCTGCGGCGGAAAAGCGGTCTGTGGCAAGTGCATGGTCCGGATTGTTTTGGGTGAGTTTCAATCGCTCCGGCTGACCTCGAGCGCTTATAACGTCAGCCCGTGGGAGACGGTGGAGTCCAAATTCATCACCCCCCGGCGTCGGGCGGAGGGGTACCGGCTCGGGTGCGTGGCTCGGCTGCTGGATGACCTGGTGGTCTTTGTCCCCGAGGAGTCCCGGGCCGGAAAGCCGGTGGTGAGCAAAGCGGCTCGGGACATCCCCTTGGAGTGGCGCCCGGCCGTGCGGCTCTACACGGTCACGGTGGAGCAGCCGACGTGTCAGGATCCCACCGCCGATTTCGAGCGGATCAGCGCGGCCCTTTTCCGGGAGCACGGCCTGGATGGGCTCACCATCGACCTGGTTGCCCTCCGGGAGCTGGCGACGGTTCTCCGGGAAGGGAATTGGTGCATCACGGTCAGCGTCTGGATGGCTCGGGAGATCATCCGGGTCCGGCCGGGGAAAGCGGAAACCACCTACGGGCTGGCCATCGACGTGGGCACCACCACCCTGGCCGGCTATCTCTGCGACCTGACTACCACCGAAGTGGTCACGGCCGATTCGATGATGAACCCGCAGCACAAGTACGGCGAGGACGTCATGTCCCGGATCACCTACCATACGCAGACGCCTTATGGCTTAAAGCGGATGAGCGACGACATCATCGAGGGCGTCAACACCCTCATTGACCGGCTGATCGCCCATACCTACCCGCCCCGGGGCAACCCGGTGATGGAAGCCGATATGGTCGAGGCCGCCGATGCCGGGGAGCGATCCCTTTGCCTGACTCGGGGGGACATCGAGGACATCGCCATCGGGCTCAACACCGCCATGCACCATATCCTGTTGGGGCTGACCCCGGCTCACCTCGGGGTATCGCCGTTTCCGCCGGTGATTCACCACAGCCTCGACATCCGGGCCCGGGACCTGGAAATCCGGGTCAACCCTTCGGCCCGCGTCTTCATGTTGCCCAATGAAGCCGGGTTCGTGGGCGCGGACAACGTCGGGGTTCTGATCTGCGAGGAGCCCTACAAAAGCGACGACTACCAGCTCATCATCGACATCGGGACCAACGGCGAGATCTTTCTCGGCAACCGCCACCGGCTGATCTCGGCGTCCTGCGCCACCGGCCCGGCTCTGGAAGGAGCCCAGATCACCTGGGGGATGCGGGCGGCGCCGGGGGCCATCGAGCAGGTCCGGATCGAGCCGGAAACCTTCGAGGTGGACTACAAGGTGATCGGCCGGGACGCCTGGCGGAGCTTTTCGGACCCCTCCGAGATGAAGGCTCGGGGAATTTGCGGCTCGGGCATCCTGGACCTTCTGGCTGAGATGTACCAGGCGGGGGTGATCACCCGGACCGGGGCATTCAACAAGCAAGCCCTGGCCGGGCATCCCCGGTACCGGGTCAACCCGGACAACGGCGGAGTGGAGCTGGTCCTGGCGTTCTCCCCGGAGACTCGCAATGGCTATGACATTGTCATCACCCAGAAGGACGTTCGGCAGATTCAACTGGCCAAGGCGGCCCTCTACGCGGGTTGCAAGATCCTCCTCAACCGGATGGGGCTGGAAAAGCCCGACAGGATAAAGATCGCCGGATCATTCGGCACTCACGTGGACCGGGAGCGGGCGATGATGATCGGCCTTTTCCCCGCCTGCGAGATCGACAAGATCGAAAGCATCGGCAATGCCGCCGGGGACGGCTGCCGGGCCGCCCTGCTGAACATCAACAAGCGGATCGAGGCTGAATGGGTCTCCCGGAATGTCGAGTACATCGAGCTGACCGGGGAGCCGACTTTCCAGGATGAGCTGGTCGGGGCCATTCATCTTCCCCCCCTGGCTGAGTGGTGAGGGCTGAGTGCTTAGTAGGGGCGGTTCGCGCAGTACGGGCGGTTCGCGAACCGCCCCTACTTTGGGAACCTCGGAGGTCTTTTGCCGAACTGGTCTGCGGCGTTCATAGACGCCCCAACCCACGTTAAATCTGGCCGCGTCGCCCTGGATGCGGTCGTTAAGTCAATGACTATGGTCCACTAAATTCGGAAACACATGGCATGACCAGATGGTTTAAGAGATGGAGCGCAAAACAGGAGAGGATGAAACGCAGCCTCCGTGACACCTATGTCTATCACCTCATCGGCGATCGGATATTTGATCGTCGAGTCTGGAAAATAGACATGAATTCGTTGTCAGGTGGGCTATCTCTGGGATTGTTTGTCGCTTTTACTCCAACCGTTCCTTTTCAGATGCTTTTGTGTGCCGGCGGTGCAATACTTTTTCATGTAAATCTGCCTGTTTCATTAGTTGCGTGCTGGATTACGAATCCTCTAACGGTTTTTCCTATTTATATGACCGCTTACCGGCTTGGCAAAAATCTCCTTCAGGATTCTTATTTATTTGAATTTATTTTAGTTTTTTTGATATTGAAACCCGAAGCGGTAAGTTTATAGAACAGAGTTTCTATTTGTGGACTGGGTCGCTAGTTTTTTCGGTTGCCTCTGCTTTCCTCGGATATCTAGCCCCACGATTCGTCTGGAATCTGAAATGCTGGGTGAAAAGCAAAATGATTGTCGGCAGCGAGAAAGAAAAGGATTGATTGGTGATAGGGAGTGTCCATCAGGGAATATGGATGGGCACTTTTTATATTCACCTGAATCGTTGGATTCAAGGCCATCAACCCCGGTTCAAACGATAGGCCGTTGACAGATAACACCTTATAATTAAATGTTTTTTTGACCGCTCAACCAATCCTGGCTCGCCCCCTGCGTGGGCGGGTCCACCGAGATTCAGGCCCAAAGACGATGCCCCCCAACCGGGGCGTTGGCCCGAATTTGGAGACCTCCGAGGTTTCCAAAACTTTGGAAACCTCGGGAGGACTCTATCGGCGGTTGCGGGGGCGGACCCGCGTCCCGTAGGGACGACCGGACAGCCAGGGCTGAGGGGATGGAAAAATTTCGGAATATCCGTTGACTTATGGGGAAATGGGGCGTAAGGTAGTTGGTTGAACATTGAAGTTCCTGGATGAATGCCATGCCCACTTCGGCGCATGGCTCATGAGCCCCGGAATAGTTCCGGGGCTTTTTTTTATACCTTGAAGGAAAGACGTATTGAATGAATTTTGAAACATTTGGATTATCCCCCAAGGTCGCGGCCGGTGTCGTGGCGGAGGGGTATGTCACCCCCACCCCGATTCAGGCCGAGGCCATCTCCCCCGTCATGGCGGGGAAGGATGTCATGGGCCTGGCCCAGACCGGCACCGGCAAGACCGCCGCGTTCGCCCTCCCCATTCTCGACCGGCTTATGACCGGCAAGCGGGGTCAAGTCCGGGCATTGATCGTCGCTCCCACCCGGGAGCTGGCCGAGCAGACCCACGAGGCATTTCAAGCCCTGGGGCGAAAAACCGGAATCCGGAGCGCCAGCATTTACGGCGGCGTCTCCATCCACGCTCAGAAACAGAAGCTGAAGCGGGGCGTTGAGATCCTCATCGCCTGTCCGGGCCGGCTTTTGGACCATCTCGGCCAGGGCACGGCCGACCTGTCCCATCTCGAGGTCCTGGTTCTCGACGAGGCCGACCAGATGTTCGACATGGGCTTTTTCCCCGACATCCGGCGGATTATCCGCCAGGTCCCGAAAAAGCGGCAGACCCTGCTTTTTTCGGCCACCATGCCCACGGAGATCCGTCATCTGGCCCGGGAGGTCCTCCACGACCCCATCACCGTTCAGGTGGGGATGACCCGGCCGGCCGAGACCGTCCGCCATGCGCTCTATCCGGTCTCCGCTCACCTTAAAACCCCGTTGCTCATGGAGTTGTTGCGGGGGACCGACACCCGGTCGGTCCTGGTTTTCACCCGGACCAAGCACCGGGCCAAGCGCCTGGGGCACCAGCTCGAGAACGCCGGGTACCGGGCCGCATCGATCCAGGGAAACCTCTCCCAGTCCAAGCGGCAGGCGGCCTTGAACGGGTTCAAGGACGGGACCTACCAGGTCCTGGTGGCAACGGACATCGCGGCCCGGGGCATCGATGTCGCACGGGTCTCCCATGTCATCAATTACGACGTGCCCACCACCCCCGAGGCTTACATCCACCGCATCGGCCGGACCGGACGGGCGACCCATACCGGCGACGCCTTCACCCTGATCACCGAGGATGACCATCGGATCGTCAGCGCCATCGATCGGGTTCTGGACAGCCCGGCCGAGCGCCGAACCCTGGACGACTTCGACTACGCGGTCCCGGCGCCGCCGTCGAGATCAGGCGCCCCGTTCCGCCCGAGCCGCTCCGGGGGCCGTCCATCGGCCGGCGGCCGTCGGACCTACATCCCCTCCCGCTCCCCTCGGCTCCAGGCCAAACGGCGGGACCTCAACGGCCGGGTCCTTTGAGAACTGAGTGATGAGTGATGAGTGATGAGGACTGAGAACCCATCACCCATCACCTATTAACCTATCGCCTGTTCGATTTCGATTTCGATTTCGAT
>CAZWGY010000377.1:0-4943 GCA_964633575.1 uncultured Desulfobacteraceae bacterium | reverse complement strand
TCCCGTCGCCGCATCCGAATTTCATGCTCGTTAATCCGGCCGGCTTCCTGGAGAGTCCGGATCATCCGGTCCCGCTCTTCGGGGGCGACATAGACGCCGGCGATGTCAGGGACCTCCTCGATGGCGGTCTCCAGGGAGTCGTATCCCATCATCCGGAGCAGGGCCGGGTTAGCGGTCAACAGGCGGCCCCCGGGAGTGGACTGGAAGATCCCTTCGGCGGCCCGTTCGAACAGGAGACGGTATTTCTCCTCGGAGGCCCGCAGGGCTTCCACCATCCGGGCGTTCTGGATGGAAATGGCCGCCTGTGAGGCCAGGAGGTGGAGCACCCGGGTCCGCTCCGGGGTGAAGACCCGTGAAGCGAGGTTGTTTTCCAGGTAGATAATCCCGGTCAACCGGCGCTGATGGAGAATGGGGGTGCATAAGACCGACCGGGTCTGCCACCGCTTGACATACGGGGTGTTGGTGAATTCGCCCTCCAGGCGGGCATCATCCAGGACGATGCTTCGATGGCTCCGGGCCACGTATTGGACGATGGCCTGGGAAGCCAGATCGCTTTCATCCAGCCGCGCCGATTGGAGCACCGTGATCCGTTCGTCGTCCGGCGGCTTTTCCGCTTCGATCCGAAGCGTATCCCCGTCGTTTAAAATCAGCAGTCCCCGCTGGGCTCCGGCGGTTTCCACCACGTGCCGCATCAGGCGGTCCAGGAGCCGTCCGATGGCCATCTCCCCGGAAATGGCTCGGGAGGCTTTCATGAGCGCGTCCAGATCGAGGGTCTCCGTCTGGATGGCCTCGGCATCGGGCGGATTTTTTCCGTCGGCCTGAGGGGCAAAAGACCTCCGAGGTTTCCAAAAATTTTGGACACCTCGGAGGTCTCCAGCCCGGACGGCCGGGTAGCGCTCATCGATAAAGGCGACCTTGGCGGATGCCCCCCACCGGGCGTAACACCGGCGGGCCGTCTTCATATAAGCGTGGCCGACGGACTCCCGGCCGCCATCGAGATGAAACCGGGCGGCCAGCTCGTTGGCCATGGCCTCGTCCCGGAGCCAGCCGCCGTCCCGTGCCGCCTCGATGGCCGCGTCGTAACGTCGGGACGCCCGGGCCGCTCGACCCGTAATCCGGTCGAGCTCGGCGGCCGCCATCCGCTCCAGGTGTCGGAAATTGTCCGGACAATGGATCGCCCAGCGGCGGAGCCGCCGATACTCCCGGCGCATCCGCCGGCGGGCCGGCCCCTTTTCCCAGGGGCCCATCCGGTGGTAGGCTCCGGCATGGGCCAGAAACGCCAGGAGGGCGTATCGGGCCGCCGAGGGGGTCCCGGAAAGAGCCTGGATGAGGGCGTCCCCCTCGCGGATGTGCCGCCGGGCCCCGTCGAAATCCTCGTAGAGAATGCCGATTTCGGCCTTGTGGTAGTGATAGCGGGCGATCCCTGAAACGTAGTGCTTCCTCCGCATACGCTCGACGCGGGTGGCTTCGTCGAAGTCCGGCCCGTTCAGAGTGCCCCGGTGGTCGGTCCGGCCCATAAAGTTGAGGCAGGTCCGGCGGATCAGGGTGATGGAATCGAGGGCATCCGGATAGCGAATCCGCCGGACGATCGATTCGGAAGCGGCCAGCTCACGCTCCAGAGTGACCAGATCGACCGCCGGGTCCCAGATCATCGCGTGGAGGGCGCCGTGGCCGATGGAGAGGAAATCGCCTGACCGCCAGCCGGCCTCGATGGCCCGCTTCAGCCAGGACGTCAGCGTATTGGTATGATGATTCCAGTGGTGGACGCCCAGGGCATAAACGCAGAGAACCCGGCTTCGATAGCGGATGTCACCGAGCCGCTCGCTCAGGTCCACGGCCAGGCGACCGAACGCATCGGCCCGCCGACACTTCCCCCCGATGGCCAGAAGCATCGCGTAAAACACATAGGCAATGGCCGACTCCGGGCAGTGGCCATGGCGAAGGTTGATGTTGGCCATCTTCAAATTGGCCAGAGCGAACAGGGTCCGGTTCCCGGTCAGGTAGGCCGCCGAATTGAGCGATTCGAGGAGCTTCAGGGTGAGAATCTTCGCCGGGTCATCCAGGAGCGGGGCGTCAATCAGGTCCTCGACCCGCCGCCGGCCCAGGTGCCATCGGGCCTTGATCATCTCCGTCAACAACGCGGCCTTGCCGGGATGGGCGGGGAGCTGGACGCCCAGGCCGGCCAGCCCTTGACGGGCCGATTCGATGGCATCAGCCATCCGTCCGACCTCCGAATACTGCGCCGAGGCGATGTACCGGATCTCGGCCTGCTGGAGCGGGGTCCGGACTTGAGCTAAAAGCGTGGCCAGACAGGTCTCCGCCGTCCCCTTATCTCCGGTCAGGTGAGCACACCAGGCCCACTCCCGGTGGAGGTCGGCCGCCAGCTCGGATTGCCGGGACCAGGGCTCGGGCCCCAACAGGGAAATCCCGATCTCGGCGGATTGAAGGGCCGGCTCATAAGCCGAGGCATTCCGGGCCCGGGCCGCCGCCTTCAGGTTCAGCTTCGCCAGGTGCTCCCGCTCCGCCGGATCGGTCATCCGGTCCCGCCCCAGATTCAGATGCCCGACGATCTCCATAAGGGTGCCGGCGCGCTCGATGTCGTCAGGGGCTTTGTTTCCCAGCATCAGTCGGCCAATGGAGAGATGGACGTCGGCCTTCCGGTCGGGGTCGATGAGGGAATAGGCCGCTTGTTGGACCCGGTCGTGGAGAAACCGATACTCCACCGTCGAATGACAGGTGTCGTCCGTCTCCTCGTACCCCTCGCCCACAAGTTTGTAAGTTTCACTCAGGGGAACCACCAGCCCCTCGTGGATTGCCGGCCAGAGATCCATCTGGGTTTCGGCCGGGGTCCGGCCGTGGATGACGGACAGGGTTCGGAGATCAAAGGGGGCGCCGATGCAGGCGGCCAGCTTCAAGGCAGTCCGGGTCCGCTCGGGAAACCGGTCCAGGCGACCCTTCAGAAGGTCGTTCAGATTCGGGCTCCCCACCAGGTCTCCCATCTCGGCGTCCTCCCACGTCCAGCGGCCTCCGTCGCCGTCATATCGGATGCTCCCGACTTCGTGGAGCCGATTGAGGACCTCCGTGACGAACAGCGGGTTACCTCCGGTCCGACGATGAACCGCCGCCGACAGGGGCTCGGTGTCTTCGGGCCGGGCGAAGAGGGTTTCGGACACCATGAGGTTGACATCATCGGCGTGGAGCGGGCCCAGGGTGATCCGGCGGCCGCGGAAATGGCCCCCGAGCTCCTTCAGCATGGCGGCCGGAGGATGACCCGCGTCCATCGCCTCGTTTCGGAAGGCCCCGATCAACAGCATCGATTCAAGCGCGTCGGTCTCGAAAAGGGACTGGATGAGCCGGAGGGAAGGCCCGTCGCTCCACTGGAGATCGTCAAGAAAGAGGACCAGCGGGTGAGCCCGTCGGGCAAAGACTCCGAGGAAGTCCTGAAAGACGGTCCGGAACCGGTTCCGGGCTTCGGTGGGGGGCAAATCCGGTGTGGCTTGCTGGGGGCCGATGACCTTCTCCAGCTCCGGGACCAGATCGACAATGATTTGGCCGTTATCCCCGAGCGCCGCTTTGAGCCGGTCGCGCCACCCCCGCAACCGGGAACTCCTTTCGGCCAGGAGCTGCCGGACGAGTCCCCGAAGCGCCTGAGAAATCCCCAGATAGGGGGTGTCCCGCTGGAATTGGTCGAACTTGCCCTCGATATAGTATCCCCGCCGGTGGACAATGAGCCGGTGGACTTCGTGAATTAAAGCCGACTTTCCGATCCCGGCCGGCCCGGACACGAGGATGAGGCCGACATCTCCTTCAGCGGCCGCTTCGAACGCGGTCATCAGGGCCGCCTTATCCCCCTCCCGGCCGAAAAGCCGCTGAGGAATTCGAAAGCGTTCGGGGACATCATGCTCCCCGAGAGTGAACGGAGCTACGGACCGGCGCCCGGCCCACTGATCCCGGCAGAAGGTCAGGTCCCGGATGAGTCCCCGGGCGCTGCCATAGCGGCCGTCCGGGTCCTTGTCCAGGAGCTTGAGGATGATCAGAGCCACCGGCTCGGGGATGTCCGGGCGATAGCGGACCGGGTTGTCGGGCATCCGGGCGACATGGCAGTGGACCCAGCCCATAACGTCGGTCGCCTGGAAGGGGCGTCGGCCGGTGAGGAGCTCGTAAAGGGTCACGCCCAGAGAATAGTAGTCGGAGCGGTAGTCGAGGGTTCGGTTCATCCGGCCGGTCTGCTCCGGGGAAATGTAGGGCAGGGTGCCTTCGAGCCGGTTCGAGACGTTGATGTCCTGGCTTTCCCGGGGGAGCTCCGAGGCGATGCCGAAGTCGGTCACGAGCAGGGCCCCCGTGGCCGGGTCCCGGAGCAGGTTTCCCGGATGGATGTCCTTGTGGATCACGTTCCGGCGGTGAATCCGCCCGAGGATGGCCGCCAGCTCGATCCCGATGTCCAGCACCGTTTCCAACGGCGGCGGGGCTGATGTTGCTGGAAACGGATCGGCCGGGTCCATGACAATGGCGACGTTGCCGCGGCCGTATTCCTCGAGGGCCTGAACCCGGAGAACCCCGGCGACGTCGGTCAGCCGGCGGGCGACCGCGTACTCCCGCTTCAGACCCGCGATCTCGTGGGGCACCAGGAAATCGTCGGTGAGCCGTTTGAGGACCACCGGGGTCCCGTCGGACAGCCGGGTCGCCCGGTGAATCTCCGTCCGCCGGCTCCGGTAGAGCCGGTCACCGATCTCATAGTTCCGCGGCATGGATTTTAGATGGATTTTAGATTTTGGATTTTGGATTTTAGATTGATGATCGTGGATCTACCCGCACACGCCAACTCATCCTGGCCAATCGGACTGATAACAACATCTTTTCGAACAAATCGCAACCATAAGAACGATGTGGGCACCGCGATCATTCCCAGGCATGAAGTGGTTTTGCTATTGAAAAGACCTCCG
>CAZWGY010000376.1:0-4946 GCA_964633575.1 uncultured Desulfobacteraceae bacterium | reverse complement strand
CGACCATTCCAAGAAAAAGCGATGGATAGCGTTCCTTTCCTTATCGTTTAAGGCTGTAAATCGAGGAAGTGGAGATCGTAGATTGCCATCAAAGGAAGGGGGGATACGCCAAACTCCCCCCTTTCCATTTGCTCGTTTCTCCAATTGATCGAAATTATACTCTTTCACTCCGTATGGGGGGTCAGTGACGATTGCATGGATGCTGTTTTCGGGGATTTTGCCAAACCATTCAAAACAGTCCGCATGAATGATAATGGATCCGCCGACGATTTCATTCGAATATTCAAACGTATAATTTTTATATTGATCCATCATAACTTGCCAAATCACGGGAAAGTATTTGGGCGCCGGTCAGCTCAATCAATCTCGGTCAACTCGGGGATCATCTCAGACCAGGGGGGATGGGAAAAAGATGGCGGTGTAGAGGTCGAGGGCATAGCGGTCGGTCATGCTGGCGATGAAGTCGGAGACGATCACCTCTTGGGGCTGGCCGTTGCACCCGTCATTGAGCATCTCCATGTTCTCCAATTCCTCTTTGAGCATCCCGGGGTTGTCGAGAAAGAAGGTGTAGAGCTCCGACAGGATCTTCTTGGTCTTGACGAACTCGTCGTGGACCTGGGCGGAGCGGTAAACGTTTTCGTAGAGGAACATCCGGAGGGTCGTCATGGCCCCATAGACCTCGTCGCTCGCATGGAGACGGAACTCGCCGTCTTCGATCCGGCTGGAAAAGACCAGGTCCCGGATCATGGTGGCGGCCCGCTCCGAGTGGTTGGTTCCCAGAATCCGGGTGCAGGATTCGGGCACCCCGTCCTCGGAGATCACCCCGCTCCGGATGGCGTCATCGAGGTCATGGTTGAGATAGGCCATGATATCGGCCACCCGGACCACCCGGCCCTCGACCGTGCTCGGCTGCTCCGCCGGGTCGTCCGGGATGATCTTTCCGTAGCCCTTGGAGTGCTTGAGGATGCCGTCCCGGACCTCCAATGTCAGGTTGAGGCCCCGGCCCTGCCGTTCGAGGTAGTCCACCACCCGGAGGCTCTGTTCGTTGTGGGCGAAACTGTTGGAGAATATCTCCTTCAGGGCCGTCTCCCCGGAGTGGCCAAAGGGGGTGTGGCCCAGGTCGTGGCCCAGAGCCACCGCCTCGGCCAGGTCTTCGTTCAAGCGCATGGCCCGGGCCACCGTCCGGGCGATCTGGGCCACTTCGAGGGTATGAGTGAGCCGGGTCCGGTACTGGTCGCCGAGGGGGGAGAGGAAGACCTGGGTCTTGTGCTTGAGCCGGCGGAAGGCGTTGGAATAGAGAATCCGATCCCGGTCCACCTGGAAGGCGGTCCGGATGGGACAAGGGGGCTCGGGCACGGCCCGGCCCCGTGACCGGGCGCTCAGACAGCCGTAAGGCGCCATGAACCCCTTTTCCCGCTCCTCGAATGCTTCCCGGATCGTCTGCATCGTCGTGATGCCCCCTTTACGCCGCGCCGTTTACTCCGGAATCGGCGGTAACGGTAAAAAAAGGAATAATTTTTTCATACCCCCGGCGGCTTGTAAAGACATTTCAGCGCCGCTTCCGGGATTGACTTCGGAGGGGCCATCTGCTAATGCTCCGGACATTTATTCCGGTCACTTTCCGACCGCCATCCATTACAGAAAGGACAACCGATCACCATGGAACGCACCCTGTCCATCATCAAGCCCGACGGCGTGGCCAAGAATCTCATCGGCGAGGTCATCCGCCGGTTCGAACAAAACGACATCCGGATCGCCGCCATGAAGCTCATCCGGATGACCAAGGCCCAGGCCGAGGGATTCTACGCCGTCCACCGGGAACGCCCCTTTTTCGACTCCGTGACCAATTTCATGTCATCCGGCCCCTGCGTCGTCATGATCCTCGAGGGTGAGGACGTCATCGCCCGGAACCGGACCCTCATGGGAGCCACCAACCCCAAGGACGCCGCCGACGGAACCATCCGGAAGGATTTCGCCACCGACGTGGAAAAGAACGTGGTTCACGGTTCCGACGCTCCGGAGACCGCCGCCTTCGAGATCGGCTATTTCTTCAGCCAGCTCGAGATGGTGGGGTGACCCGGCCGGCGGGGGTCCGTCTCGACCATGTGGCCATCGTTCTCCACCAGCCCCAGATCCCGGAGAACATCGGCGCCGCGGCCCGGGCCATCCGGAACATGGGGCTCGGCGACCTGATCGTGGTGGACCCCAAATCCCTGGACATGCGTCGAATCCGGATGATGGCCACCCGGATCGGCGAGGCGGTGGTGGATCGGATGACGGTCCACGACGACCTGCCGACGGCGTTGGGGCCCTTCGGCTACGTGGCCTGCACCACCGCCCGGCTCGGGGGCCAGCGGCGGACGGTCCTCACCCCCGAGGCTCTGGCCCGGGAGGTCGTCCCCCTCTCCGACAACAACCGGGTCGCCATCGTCTTCGGGCCGGAGGACCGGGGCCTTTCCAACGCCGACATCCGATATGCCCACAGCCTCGTCAACATCCCCACCGCCGAGCCGGCATCCCTCAATTTGGCCCAGGCGGTGATGGTCGTCTGCTACGAGCTCCACAAAGCCACCCGGCCCGAAAAGGCCCCCTTTGTCCCCCGCCTGGCCAACCGGTTCGAACTGGACGCCATGTACGCTCAGCTCGCCGACGTCCTCGTCCGGATCTCCTACATCAACCCGGAAAACCCGGAGTACTGGGTCAACAACCTGCGCGGGTTCTTCAACCGGTTTCCCCTCCGGGCCAAGGAGGTGGCGATCATCCGGGGAATCTGCCGGCAGATCGACTGGTACGGCCGGAAATCCCGGGCCGATGGACTCCGGGAAGGGCGGGAGGCGGCGGAAGGCATTTCACCGGCCGGGGATCATCCCCCGACCGATCATTCCCAGACGGAGGAGCACCCATGAGACTCATTCGATTCGGCGAAGCGGGCGCGGAGCGCCCCGGACTGATCCGGGGAGACCGGATCGTGGATCTTCGGGAGATCTTTGCCGGGATTCCCGACATCGGCGAGGAATTCTTCCGGGAAGGCTGGCTCGACCGGGTGGCCGACGTTGATGACCCCGGCCGGGACCGGGCCGGCGTCCGGCTCGGGCCGCCGGTGGCCCGCCCGTCAAAGATCATCTGCCTGGGCAAAAACTACGCGGAGCACGCCCGGGAGGGCGGGTTCGACCGCCCCGAGCGGCCTATCCTCTTTGCCAAGGCCCCCAGCGCTTTAAACGGCCCTCACGACCCTATCCGGCTGCCCCGGTGCAGCGGCCGGGTGGACTGGGAGGTCGAGCTGGCCCTGGTCATCGGCCGTGAAGGCGCCGACATCCCGCCGGACCGCGCCCTCGACCACGTGGCCGGATACACCGTGATGAACGACGTCTCCGGCCGTGAGGCCCAGTTCGGCGACGGCCAGTGGTTCCGGGGGAAATCCTTCGATACCTTCGCTCCCCTCGGCCCCGCCCTGGTCACTCCCGACGAGATCGATGACCATAAGGCCCTGGACCTGACCGCCCATGTCAACGGGAGGTTGATGCAGTCGGGCAACACCCGGGACCTCGTCTTCGACCTGCCGACGCTTATCGCTTACATCAGCCAGGACATGACCCTTGTGCCCGGCGACGTCATCTCAACCGGCACCCCCGCCGGGGTCGGAATCTTCCGGGACCCGCCCGTGGTCCTGATGCCCGGCGACGAGGTGGTCTGCGAGGTGGCCGGGATCGGAGCCCTGGTCAACCGCTGCCAATGACCCCGGCCCGGTTCCCCCCTCTTGTGAAAAACCGGCCGGGACGTTAAGGTAAAGGGGACACCGGGGCACCCGAATCCGTCAACCCCAAGCGCTCAATATGGAGGCACATAATGACATCCACGGTCTATTTTATGGATCTGAAAGCCACCCCCAAGGAAAACCTCTTCGACAAACTCGGCCGCCTCATGGAGACGGCCGAACTCCCCCAGACCTTCCGGAAGCGGGATCTGGTGGCGGTCAAGCTCCACTTCGGCGAAACCGGCAACGCGGCTTATGTCCGGCCGGTTTACCTCCGGAAGATCGTGGCCGCCATCCGCGACGGGGGCGGCACCCCTTTTCTCACCGACGCCAACACCCTCTACGCCGGCACCCGGGGGGACGCTCCCAACCATCTGGCCACCGCCGTCCACAACGGCTTTGCCCCCTCGGTGACCGACGCTCCGGTGATCATCGCCGACGGTCTCCGGGGGCGGACCGAGACCGGCGTCCCGGTGGGGGGCAAGCACGTCGAGACCGCCTGGATCGGCTCGGAGATCATGGAAGCCGACAGCCTCGTTTCGGTAGCCCACTTCAAGGGCCATGAGCTGGCCGGGTTCGGCGGGGCCATCAAAAACCTGGGGATGGGATGCGCTTCCCGCCGGGGCAAGCTCGACCAGCACTCCGGGGTCTCGCCCTTTGTCAAGGCCAAAAAATGCGTCGGCTGCGGGGACTGCGCCGAGCACTGCGCCCAGGACGCCATCGTCCTCGAAGGCAAAGATGACAACCAGAAGGCCCGGATCGTCGATGAGCGGTGCATCGGCTGCGGCGAATGCCTCCTCATCTGCCCCAACGAGGCCATCAGCGTGAAGTGGGAGAAATCGATCCCGACCTTTCTCGAGAAGATGGTCGAGTACACCGCCGCCGTAATCCGGGGCCGTCAGGAGAAATGCTTTTACCTCAACTTCATCACCACCGTCTCCCCCGCCTGCGACTGCCACGGCCACAACGACGCCCCCATCGTCCGGGACATCGGCGTCCTGGCCAGCCGGGACCCGGTGGCCATTGACGCCGCCTCGGTGGATCTCGTCAACGCCGAACCCGTCCTGGCCGGCTCATGCCTGGACACCGCCGACGGTTGCGGCCCCGACAAATTCAAGGCCCTCTACCCCAAAGTCGATTGGCCCCTCCAGCTCGACTACGCCGAAACCCTGGGCCTGGGCCAGCGGACCTA
>CAZWGY010000375.1:0-4953 GCA_964633575.1 uncultured Desulfobacteraceae bacterium | reverse complement strand
TTCTTGGCGTGGCAGCCGACGCAGTCCACCGGCCCCTGGTTCATCTCCTCATGACAGCCCATGCAATTCAGGTGGTAGGCCGCCTTGAGGCCCAGCCGCTGAGCGAACCCCGATTTGAAGGGCTCCTGATGGCAGGCGGCGCACCGGACGGTCTCGGCCGCTTCCGGGTCGGCCGGGCGGTAATGGTGACAGGCGGAACAGTCATTCACCGAGGCGGCGTGTTTCGAGTGCATGAACCGGACCGGCCCGTAGTGGTCTTCCAGTTTTTTGATGATCGGGCTGTCCAGGAGAAAGTAGCTGTGAGGGATGTCATCGATGCTCAGCCCCATGTCCAGGAGCCGCTGGCGCCGGACGCCGGGGAACTCTTCCCGGACCTCTTTGACGAAGGCCACCGGCTCGTGGGCCCGAGCCCGGGCCGCTTCCTGATCCGGAGCCGTCCAGGTGTCGTCGGCCGGAGCGGGGGCCTCGGCCGGGGGCGCGGCGGCGTTGAGCCCATCCGGCATCGGGGCCGAAATAAACTGAACCCCGACCATCGCCCCTCCAAAAATGACTAAGGCAAAGAGAAGCTTTCGGCTCATGAGGTCACCTCCTTCGATCCGCCCAGGACCGGAAAGACCGTGACCATCAGGCGGTAGAGAAACATGATCGAGGCCACGCACCCGGCGGTGATGAGGATTTCGCCGATGGCGGGAAAGTAGGGTCCATCCGCGTAGGTCGGCCGGAACCCGATCAGAAAGACGTTAATCCGGTTGACCAGGACGCCGCCGATGATCAGGCAGGCGGCGGTAAAGAGCCCCCGCCGGGACCGTCGGACCCGGGCGCTCAACAGGAGCCCGAAGGGCAGGACGACTCCCAGGAGCATCTCCACCAGAAAGGCGTTGCTCTGGGCGCTGAAGTCCGGCAGATAGACGTAGCTGCCCCGATAAACCATGTCCCCGACCTTCAGGAGCAGGTAGAGCCCGAGGACCGCGACGGTGAACCGCGACAAGGGGGTCAGCACCGACATCTCCGGATCCCGTTTCAGGGAGGATGTGGCGATGGTGGTCTCGAAGATCACCATGGGGTAGCCCACCGCAAAGGCGCTCAACAGAAAAAAGAGCGGTTGGAGCGGGGTGAACCAGAGCGGATGGAGCTTGGTGGGAGCGATGAGGAGCAAGGTCCCCAGGCTCGACTGATGCATACAGGACAGAACCACCCCCAGGATGATAAAGACCCATAAAACCTTGTCCAGGCCGGCGTCTAGCCAGCGGAGGAGCGGGAAGCGGTCCCCGAACCGCTCGGCGATAATGGGGATAAACTCGATCCAGAGAACGTGGAGGTAGATCACCACGCACATGGCCACCTCGAAGAGGGCCGAATTCGGATTCCAGAAAAAAACCGGCTTCCAGATCGCCCAGGATCGACCGATGTCGAGGAAGACGCCGAAGGCGACAAAGGTGTAGCCCAGGGCGGCGGTCAACAGCGCCGGGCGGGTGACCGCTTCGTAATGGTGCCGGCCGAGGATATGGGCCAACAGGGCGGTGGTGAACCCGCCGGCCGCCAGGGCCACTCCGGATGCCACGTCAATGGCGATCCAGAGCCCCCACGGGTAGCTGGTGCTCAGGTTGGTCACATAGCCGAGGCCGCCGGTATATCTGGCCAGGAGGGCCAGGCCTCCGGCGATCATCACCGCCGCGAGGACCAGGACGCCGGGGGTCCAGAACCGGGCATCGACCGGTTGGGCCGAATGACTCATCGCGTCTCTCCTTTCTCCGACGGGGGCGCCGGGTCGCCGCCGCCCCGGCGGGACGTCCACCCCATCACTCCGGCCAGGACGGCGAAGAGGAGAATGGGGGACCAGAGGTAGCTGAACAGGGAGTGCTGGATGGTTTCGGTGAGCTTGGGCATGGGCTGGTAGGGGAGATCCTGAAACCCCACCCGCTCAAACGGCACGCCGGCGATGTAGAGCCAGGATGTCCCCCCGGCCTCGTGCTCGCCGTAAACGTGATCGATATATTTGCCGGGGTTTTCGGCAATCCGGGTTTTGGCGAGGTCCAGGAGGCCGGCCCGCTTTCCGAAGGTGAGGGCTTCCACCGGGCAGATGGTCACGCATCCCGGCAGCCCGCCCGTTTTCTGAATCCGGTCGAAGCAGAAGGTGCATTTCCGGACCCGGGGGGTCAGGGGGTCGCTGTACTCGTAGGCCGGGATCTCGAAGGGGCAGGCGACCATGCAGTAGCGGCAGCCGATACAGCGGCCCACGTCGTAGTAAACCGCCCCGTTGTCCCGCTTTTGCAATGCCCCGGTGATGCAGGCGGAGACGCAGGCCGGGTCCTGGCAGTGCATGCACTGGACCTTGACATCAACGGACAACAGCTCCCCCCGCTCGTCGATCTGGCCGGGGTAATAGCGGTTTACGACTGTAAATGCTTCCGCGTCCGGACGGCGCGGTCCCTCCAGCATGACCCGGAGGTCGTCAAAAGGCCGGTCCGGGTCCGGCAGCTCGTTGACGGTGTTGCAGGCATCCTCGCACTTCCGGCAGCCGATACACCGGGTGAGATCCACCAGACAGCCATAGGGATCGGCCGGCGCGCTCGATTCCCAATGGGATCGAGCCGCCCCCGTCCCGGGGCTGCCGGCCACCGATGCGCTCGCGGCGCCCAGGGCGGCCAGAAAGCTCCGACGATCGAGATTCATAAACGCTCCTTTCATGAAAAATGAGATGGGCTCACCCCGGACGGCGGCTCCGCCGGGGGTTTACACTTTTTTTCAGATTCATAAATGAAGCAAGTTTCGAGCCATACGGGTTGTCCGGGGTTTATTGTTGATCGAGAGTGTATCGGGCCAGGATGCTGTCACGCCAGTAGCCGTTTTCCGGGGCGGCGAAATAGGTCTGGAAGAGCTCCAGGCTCTCCCGCCGGCGGACGTGGGGGACAATCGTCATTCGTCGGTTTACGTAAAGGGGGGGGAGGGCGTCGAGCGGGCAGGCGGTGCCGCCGCCCATGACGTCCTCGTATGCGTAAACCACCCGGCTGATGCCGGTCAGCATCATGGCGGCATAGCACATCAGGCAGGGTTCGAGGGTGACGTAAAGACAGATGGCCGACGGCGGGGGGGCGTCCGGGAGGGCCGCGAGCCGGCGGAGAGCCACCATCTCGGCGTGGTCCACCTCGTTGGGCCGGGACGTCGCCGTGCCGACCCGGGCCCCGGTGACGATTATCCCGCCGTCTTCCCGGCCGGCGGCCACGCACCCCACCGGAAACTCCCCGGCCGCCAATGCCCGGCGGGCCTGGTCCAGAGCCGCCCCCATGAGCTCGGCGTCGGCCGCCGGGTCGGGCTCAGTGACCTCGGATGCCGGGGGTTGCCGGATCACTGCTCTCCCTCGCAACGGATCAGCTCCCCATAAACGGATTCGCCATTTTTAAAAACGCACAGGGCGCCGGGATCAAGACCGTTCCAGGTTTCGGAGGTCAAAGATTGGGTCGCTATCACCACTCCTCGCTGCTCCGGATGCTTTTCCTCCGCCAGATCCACTTCCCAGTCTTCATCCAACAGGGAGACCTTTTCGAACGGAGCCCTCCGTTCAGTCATGCAAAGGCCGCTATACCCATTCATATCGTGATAACAATAAAGATGCTTGCCCTCGGAAAAAAGCAGATTCATGGCGCCGTATTCATTAAAATCCCGGAGAATCTCCTCGATCAATTCAAAATCCGTGAATCGAACCCGTTCCCTGGATAATCGGGTCAGGAGCGAACAAAACAAATACTCTGAGTCCGTTTCGCCGACGGGATGGAATTTCAATTCTCCTGTTGGCATGACCGGGGCCACCGTGCCGTTGTGAGCAAATACCAGATCGCGATGCCGGAACGTCCGTGAAAACGGATGGGTGTTCTGGAGGGTATGCCGCCCCATGGTGGCATAACGCACATGCCCGACGAAGATGCTGCTCCTAAATGCCTTGTAATCGGGGAGAAAATGGGCCAGAGGACTAGTCGTGGCTTCAATGGGCTCTTTGAAGACCTGGCAGGCCCGCCGGTCGAACCGGGCAATGCCCCATCCGTGGGGGTTCCGCCTTCCCCGTCCGCGGAATCCCCTGAAAGACAACTGGCAGTGAACGGGCTGATTGAAATTGAGGCCGAGCAGCTCACACATGGATATCTCCTTTACGACGGTCAGGTCCCTTTTTCCCGAAAGCTTCCGGCCCGGTCGGGTCGGCCTCAGATCCGGCAGATGGTGTCGTCACAGGGGCAGCTCCCGTCCACGTCGTAGGAGAAGAGAATCCGGGACTCCCGCTCGGCCCGGTCCGGCGAAACCGGAGCGAAGTCGGCGGCGGCCATTCGGTCGGCCAAAGCGTCCCGCCCCGGGATGGCGTCAAGGCCGGTTCCGATGACCTTTCCGGTATCGCCGTCTAAGACCTCGGCATCCTCGCCGTTGGTGATGACCACCACCGGGATCTGGTAGCCGGTCAGAAGCCGGGACGCCGCCAGGCTCGGCCGGCGACGGGTTACCAGCGAGCCGGGTCCGAACCGAAGGATCATGCCGACCCGATCCCCGATGGAGACGGTCAGGTCGATCTTGAGGACCGCCCGTTGATCTCCGGCCCGGGCCGTCAGCGGGGTCCGGGGGACGATCTCCGACCGGGCATACCCCCGTTCCTCCACGAGAATTCGAGCAAGCTCCTGCCGGTACCGCTCGTCTAAGGTGTCGTCGAGGGACTCGCCGGTGATAAAATCGGTCAGCTCCCCCAGAATCAGATGATGTCCGCCCATGGCCCCTCCGAAAGTGATTGGAGATTGCCGGGGACGCCCCCGGCGGCAGAACCTCTTTATTACTACACCCTCCGCCGACGATCAAGGCGAATCCCCGCTCCGGCTGGGGCTTCCGGCCTTGCGGATTTCCAGGGATTATGATTGAATAATCCCGTTTGTCGAATGGAACCGGTCAATCGCTGGTCCGGCTTCAATGACAGCCGCT
>CAZWGY010000374.1:2223-4963 GCA_964633575.1 uncultured Desulfobacteraceae bacterium | reverse complement strand
TATCAATTCGCGCCTTCGGCGCTGGCCCTGTCCCTGACCCAGCAGGGGTGGATTATGTATAACGATGAGGGCTCCGCTCCGGGAATCTGGGACAGCCAGCCGGGCCGGACGGGCGGTAGGCTTACGCCATGACGTGACCTAACCCTTCCACCCCGGTGTCTCGTATGTGTCAAGCACAGCCTAAAGGAGAGGGGGTGACACCAATTGCCTTCCAGACATTCCCATTAACCACCGCAAAACACCGTCATTAAAAAGCCCGGTCTTCAACCCGGAATCGACAAAATATCACGGCCCCCTTCCCGGAACAAGCCATAATGACATCGGCCTGGAAACACGCCGATCATCCCCTTGAAATCCGCCCCCCGTCGGGGTAATAATGCCATTATCGGATTTTTGGCGGGTGTCCGCCCGCCGGATGATCCACAACCCACCAAACGCGAACGGGAGCGCAGCCGACAATGATTGAAAAGGTCATTATCATGGGAGCGGCCGGGCGGGACTTCCACAACTTCAACGTCTATTTCCGGGGCAACCCGCGCTACCGGGTGGTCGCCTTCACCGCCACTCAGATTCCGGACATCGAGGGCCGGTGCTACCCGCCGGAGCTGGCCGGGCCCGAATATCCCGACGGCATCCCCATCCATCCGGAGGAGGACCTGACCCATCTCATCCAGTCTCACCGGGTCGATCTCGTGGCCTTTTCCTACAGCGACGTGCCCCACCTCCAGGTTATGCACAAGGCATCCCGAGTCATGGCCCGTGGCGCCGATTTCATTCTCCTCGGGGCCACCTACACCATGCTCAAGTCCAAAAAGCCGGTGGTGGCGGTCTGCGCCGTCCGAACCGGCTGCGGAAAATCCCAGACCACCCGCGAGGTCTGCCGGATCATCGCGGAGACCGGCCGATCCGTGGTGGTGGTTCGCCATCCCATGCCTTACGGGGACCTCACGGCCCAGGTGGTCCAGCGGTTTTCCGACTACGCCGATTTCGACCGCCAGCACTGCACCATCGAGGAGCGGGAGGAGTATGAGCCTCTGGTGGACCGGGGGATCACCGTCTATGCCGGGATCGACTACGCCCGGATTCTGGCCGAAGCGGAACGGGAGGCCGACATCATCGTCTGGGACGGCGGGAACAACGATACTCCGTTTTTCTACCCCACCGTCCACATCGTCGTCTTCGACCCTCACCGCCCGAACCACGAGCGGCTCTATTATCCCGGCGAGACCAACATGATCATTGCCGACATCGCCGTCATCAACAAGGTCGATTCCGCTCCGCCAGGCGGTCCGGGAACCGTTTCGAGCAACATCAGGACCCACGCCCCCGAAGCCGAGGTCGTTCTGGCCGAATCGGAGGTTCTGGTGGACGACCCGGACCGGATTCGCGACCGGTCGGTCCTGGTGGTCGAAGACGGTCCCACCCTGACCCACGGGGAGATGCGGGAGGGGGCCGGCGCCATCGCCGCCCGGAACCACGGCGCCGCCCGACTGGTGGATCCCCGACCCCATGCGGTGGGCTCCATCCGGAAGATCTTCGACGATTACCGCCACATCGGCAAGGTCCTCCCGGCCATGGGCTACGGCCCGGTCCAGATCGGGGAGCTGGAGGCCACCATCAACGCCGCCGACTGCGACCTCGTACTCCTCGCCACCCCGGTGGACCTGGGCCGGCTTCTGCGGATCAACAAGGAGACGCTCCGGGTCCGCTACGAGTACCGGGATCACGGCCACCCCACCCTGGCCGAGGCGTTGACTCAACGCCTGAGCAACCTGGATGCCCATGACCGCCGCTGATGCCGGCCGGCCCGTGCTCCTGGTGGCATTGGGCGGCAACGCCCTCATTCAAAAGGGGCAGGCGGGCACGGTGGCCGAGCAGCTCGAGACCCTCAAGGTCCCCATGCGTCGGATCGCCCGGCTTTCCGCCCGGTACCGGATCATCATCACCCACGGCAACGGCCCCCAGGTGGGCAACCTCCTGCTCCAGCAGGAGAGCTGTCCGGAAGTCCCGCCCCTCCCCCTCGAAATCCTGGTGGCCCAGACCCAGGGTCAGATCGGCTACATGATCGAATCGACCCTGGACAGCGAGCTGATGGCCCTCGAGATCGACTACCGGCCCATCGTCAGCCTCATCAGCTACGTGGTGGTCGATCCCGACGACCCGGCGTTCGCCCGTCCCGAAAAGCCCATCGGCCCGGTGCTTTCCGAAGCCGCGGCCCGGTCCGCGCCCTACCCCACCGTCCGGACGACCCGGGGCTTCCGCCGGGTGGTGGCCTCGCCCCGGCCCCGGACCATCGTGGAAAAACGGGAAATCCGGACCCTCATCGAATCCGACTTCATCGTGATCTGCTGCGGGGGCGGAGGGATTCCGGTGGTCCGTGAGGGCCGGGCGTTTTCCGGGGTTGACGCGGTGATCGACAAGGACCTGGCCAGCGCGACCCTCGCCGGCGAAGTAGGGGTCGATCTCTTTCTGATCGCCACCGACGAGGCCGGAGTTTACCTCGACTACGGAACCGAGAACGCGACCCTGCTCCGGAGCCTGTCGGTGGCTGAGGCGGACCGGTTGCTGGCCGACGGCAAGCTCCCGCCGGGCTCCATGGGCCCGAAGGTGGCGGCCGCGGTCCAGTTTCTGAAGGCCGGCGGCGGCCGGGCGGTCATCACCGACGTGACGAACATCGAGGCCGCGGTGGATGGCCGGGCCGGCACGGAGATGACGCTCCGCGATTGATGATTTTAGATTG
>CAZWGY010000374.1:0-2123 GCA_964633575.1 uncultured Desulfobacteraceae bacterium | reverse complement strand
GATTTTAGATTGGTGATTGGGTAGTGCGTAATGGCTCAACCCCATAACCCACTAAATCGAACAGACCCCTCGGACGTAAAAGTGGCCGGTCCGATCCTCCCAGCCGATAAACCCCAAATCGATGCTCACGAACCAGGCGGCCACAAAAGACCGTCGGTCACAGCTCCAGATGCGCTTTTGCCGCTCATCGAAGACCGGATCGATGCATAAGGCTTCCCCGTGAGAGACCGGGCGGAGGAGAGTGGACAGCTCGTCCACCGTGGGCAGCCGCCAGTCGGTCCGGTCGGCCAAACGCCTCTGGTTGAGAGCCGCCAGGTAATCCGATGCCCCGGCAAAGGTGAGCGGGTATTCCGATCCGGACTGCTCCCAGATTAGCCCCGTCACCCGATCGGCCACCGTGCCGTCCCGCCGGACTTCGAAATCGTTCCGGACTGATGTCAGGGGGCGGAGCAGCTCGTCGGTGCCGAAGCTCTGGGCGGCATCGGCGGGTCGGACCTTGATGCACCGGTCCCGGCACCGGGTGGAGCCGCCGGCCGGAGGAAGCTCGGGGACGGGGTAGATCCGGCAGATTTCCTCCCGCCTCGCCTCCCAGTCGGCCATGAGCCGGTCCAGCTCGTCGCGCATCCGGCGAGCGCTCTCGAACCGCTTTTGAGGCGGGCGGGCGGTGGCCCGGAGCATGAAGCCGTCCCACTTCCAGTCAAGATCCGGGTTGAGCCGGCTCGGCAGCACCGGGTCGTCGTCGGGGAGGGTCCCGGTGAGCATCCGGTAGAGGGTCACCCCCACGGAGTAGAGGTCGGCGGCGGGGCCGGCGTCGTCGGGGTCCGCCTCCTGTTCTGGAGCGGCGTAAAACGGTGACCCGACCTTGAGGCTCTCCGGCCGGTCAAAGGTCTCGCCCCGAACCTTCGAAAGGCCGAAGTCGCAGATTTTCACCGAATCGTATTCGGTCAGGAGGATGTTGAAGGGCTTGATATCTCTGTGGATGATCCCGAAATGGTGAAGGCAGGCAAGCCCCGACAGGATCTGCCGGGTGTAGTGGACCGCCCGGTCGAGGGGAAGGATTCGAGAAGGTGCCTCCGTCCGATAGGTCTCGCCCATCATGACCCCGAGGTTGTTGAACCAGTAGCCCATCAGATAGAAGGGCCGCCCCGCGTCGTCGGTGTCGAAATCGTGGATGCCCACCACGTGAGGGTGGCGGAGTCCGGCCAGGGTGGCGGCTTCGGTGATGAACCGGTCCCGGACCCCGGCTTCCCCCAAAAGGGAAACCAGATGGGGATGGGGCTCCAGCCGTTTCAAGGCCGCGATCTTGCCGATGACGGGAACGCTGACCTTGTAAACCCGCCCCATGCCGCCCCGGCCGAGGAGGCCGCGGATTTCATATTTGCCGATGGTTTTCATGGGATATCCCCAGCCGGTCAGAGAAGCCGGTCCGCGTGAATCCGGGGCAGGCCCGCCCGGATGATCTTGTCGGCCGTGATTTCGGCGTCATAGCTGATGAACCGGACGTCGATGGCCCCCGCCGCGTCGTCGAAACAGACGTACTTGGCCCCTTTGACGCCGTCCCGGGGCTGACCGACGCTGCCGACGTTGATGATATACCGATGGTCGGGATCGAGCGTAAACCGGCCTTCCTCCAGAGGCTCCCGGGAGAGGGTCTCGCCGTCCCAGGCGACCACCTCGAGCTCGTGGGTGTGGCCCACGAAGCAGATCCGTTCATCGATCCGCCGGAAAACCCGCCGGAGCTGTCTGTCGGTCACCTGGAAGAGGTAGATCGACACCGACGCCGGCGGGAAGCCGTGGACGAACCGGCGGCCATCCCGGACCAGAGCCGGTTCGAAGGTAGCGAGATACGCCAGCGCCGACTCGGATAACATCCCCGCGGTCATCTCCAGAGAGGCCCGGGCAATGGGGTTGAACCAGCTTCTATGCTCCGGCTGGCAGACGGCCCGGTCATGGTTTCCCTGGACCGACACGATCCCCCGCTCCCGGACCCGCCGGACCACCGCCTCGGGGTCAGGCCCATAGCCCACCACATCGCCCAGGCAGATAATGTCATCAACCCCGGCCGCGTCGATGTCCGCGAGGACACTGTCGAAGGCCTCAAGGTTGGCGTGGATATCGGAAAT